>JAEZJB010000431.1 GCA_023415845.1 Chloroflexota bacterium
TGAACGCGATGTTCGCCTCGGTCTTCGTCTTTCGCCACCAGGGGACGCTGGCAACCTGAATGTGATCGGTAGTCGACGACATGATGTTCCTCGAAGGCGGGAGACCGACGTGGGGAGGAAATGACAAGGACGGAGTGACCGTTGCCGATCACTCCGTCCCGTGTTGCCTCAGGAACCGAGCAAGCGTTCGAGTTCGGCGTTAACCGTCTCCTCGAGGGATGCCAGCTCACTGGCGGCGTCGGCGCCGTCGCGGACGACGCGGGTGAGGGGATCGGTGTAGGCGCTGCCCATGGCGGGAGTCCAGAGCGGGTTGTTGCCAACGCCGTACTCGTAGAGGTTGTTGACCATCTCGGAGGCGGCGCCGACCTGGAGGGCCTCGGCGGTGGAGGCGGCAGAGCGGCGCGGCGTCACGTGGAAGCCATAGCCGACATTCCAGTCGTTCTGGATCTCGGTGTTGTCGATCCAGAGGAACTTGACGAGTTGCTTGGCGGCGTCGATGTTCTTGCTCTTGGCGTTAACACAGGAGCCCCAGCCGCCCCAGAAGGTGGATGGTGAACCATCGGCATCGGATGGTGGCCAGGCAAGGACACCGACGTCCTCGCCCAATGCCTCGTTGATGGCGGGGAAGGCCCAAAGGCCGGTCCACTGCATGGCGGCGGCGCCCTGAATGAATGCCGATGGATCCCAGTAGTCGGTGGTTGAGCCCATGAGGAGGGCGCCCGTATCGTTGAGTTCCTTGAGCTTGCCCCAGGAGGCTGCGACCCGCTCCGTGTTGAAGCCGGGCTTGTTGTCGGCGGTGAGGAACGAACCGCCGGCGGACCAAAGGAGCGGACCGCCAAGGGCGCCGATGCCACCGTCGTTGCCGACGAAGAGTCCCTTGACGCGCCCGGTGTCGAGCGCCTGGGCAGCAGCGATGACATCGTCGATGGAGCCAGGTGGCTCAGCACCGGCGTCTGCGAGCATGCTCTTTTTGTAGTAAATACCACCGGTATCGGTGAGCATTTTCACCCAGTAGATGCTGCCCTCGATGGTCGCGGGGGCGAGGTTCTGCTCGCCGAAGTCTTCCTTCAAATCATCGGTATACAGGTCATCAAGAGGAGCGACCTGTCCCTGACGGACCTGATCCAGGGTGACGCCGTTTTGTTCGAAGACATCGGGACCGTCGTCGGTGAGGAGGGCGGCGGAAAGGGCGGCGCCATAGTCGCCGAGTTGCCAGACTACCTCGACTTCGATGTTGGGATTGGCGGCGGTGAATTCCTCGGCATAGCGCATGACCGCGTCCTGCGTGCCCTCTTCCCCGTACTGGTGATACCACTGCACGAGGCGGACATTGTCCTGGGCAAGGATGCCGGGCGCGCGACCGAAGCCAGCAAACACTGTCATACCGCCGGCAGCCAGGGCCGACTTAACCAGCGATCGACGATTGAGCCCCAAAGTGGAGATACGAGACACTCGATCCACGCGCAAGGTTCCTTTCTGCCCCAGGAGGGCATTGAAACGTGACCGGCTCATCAGTTGTGGTGATATTGGTCACTGTAGCAACCTGCGGCGCATTGTCAATCTGCCGGGATTGACTTTGGACGGTGACGCGACGATGGATGAGCGTTGCACCGAGGGGACATTTCCTCGTTGAGAGGTGGCGCGTGAAGATCGCCTGGCGCCTGCCGCTTCCAGCGCCAGGTGGGCGATTTGTGGCGTCAGTACAGGTCTGGGGAGACAGCATGGAGCGGCTGGTGGACGGTTGCGTATAAGTTGCTTCCGATCTGCACGTATTGCGTGGCTCTGGTGGCACAGCATTCCGTATACTGGCGATACTGCCGCGGCGATTGGCGGGTTGAAGAGGTGGAGCTCCTCAACACACCGTCAAGCTCGGGCTCCTTCGCCGCCCCAGAGCGGGGTACACCCGGAGTCGACCAAGCAGAACGGGTCCAATGTCGCTTCCCAGCACTGGCTGGGATTTTCTCGCATTCTGGTGCGGGTACTTTCGCTCCACCGTGAAGACCCGGAGGATGGATCTATGACCGTGGATATTTCGGCCAAGTCTCTCGTTTCCGACCTGAAGGGCGGAAAGATCACTCGCCGGCAGGCCATTGCGATGGCCACCGCGGCTGGACTCGCCGCCCCGGCGCTTTCGATGATTGCCGCGGTGCCGGGCGTCAGCGCGCAGGCGACGCCGAATCCTGATGCCAAGACCGGTGGCGTGTTGCGGGTTGGACTGCAGGCAGACCCGGCAGAGCTCGACCCGCACCTGACGCAGCTGACCGCTGCCTGGCACGTGATCGAACATGTTTACGAAGGTCTCGTGACCTACGACGCCTCGCTCGCGCCGATGCCGGCCCTGGCCGAGTCGTGGGACGTGTCCGAGGATGGACTGACCTACACCTTCAACCTGCGACAGGGTGTGCTGTTCCACAACGGCCGTGAATTCGTGGCCGACGACGTGGTTTACAGCTTTGGCCGGATCATGGACCCGGAGACGGCTTCGCCGCACTCCAGCGACTTCGCCAACGTGACCTCGATCGAGGCCCCGGATGCAGTCACCGCCGTGATCACGCTGTCCGCTCCCGACGCCTCGTTCCTGGCGAAGCTGATGGGCTCGTCGATCGCGATCGTGCCGCAGGAAGTCGTTGAGGAAAGCGGCGACCTGATGAACACGATGGTCGGTACCGGCCCGTTCAAGTTCGTGGAATACATCCCGAACACCTCGGTGACGCTCGAGCGGAACCCGGACTACTGGGATGCCCCGCTTCCGTACCTCGATGGTCTCGAAATGCTGGTGGCGTCGGAAGCGACGTCCCGCCGCACCGCCCTGGTGTCGGGCACGGTGGACCTGATCGAATACGCGCCGGTGCAGGACCTGCCGATCTTCGAATCGGATGACAGCATCCAGGTGTTCGGCGACCAGAACACCAACATCCGCTACATGGGTGTGAATGTGGAGCGCGAGCCGTTCAACATTCCGGAAGTGCGCAAGGCCATCTCGATGGTGATCGACCGCGGGCCGATCATCGACTCGGCCGTGTTCGGTGGTGGCTCGCCGACGGCGACGATCTTCCCGGCTTCGTTCTGGGCGGGCATGGAGTACGAGATTCCGGCTCCGGACATCGAAGGCGCGAAGGCCCTGCTGGCCGAGGCTGGCTACCCGGACGGCTTCAAGACGAGCCTCCACTCGTGGGCGCAGTACCCGTTCCTGTCGAACGCCGCCCTGGTGATCCAGGAGCAGCTGAAGCAGATCGGGATCGAGGCGGACACCGACTTCCAGGAAAATGCGATTTACCTGGAAAACTACTTCGCCGGTAACTTCGATCTTTCGGTGACGGGCACCAGCGCCTACGTTGACCCGAACGACGTGATCGAGAACAACTTCCACTCCGGACGCACCAACATCGCGACCGGCTACAGCAACCCGGAGGTCGATGCGCTCATCGAGCAGGGCATCGCGACCACCGACCAGGAGGAGCGAGCGGCGATTTACCAGCAGATCCAGGAGATCCTGCTGGAAGACCTGCCGTGGATCAACCTGTTCATCGCCACGCAGTACGAAGCGGCCAAGACCTATGTGATGGACTACCAGCACATCGCAACTGGTACCAACAAGTCCATTCGCAGCGTCTGGCTGGACCAGTAGGGTCGTGACCGGGCCGGCGTTCGTCGGAATGCCGGGCCACCTCGATCGTTGGCCACGGGGCTGCCCCTGGGCGGTTCCGTGGCTCCCCCTGTCGACGATTGCCCCAAACCTACCCAAAGATTGAGGACGCTGGCGCTGGACGACCGAGTCCATGACGGTAGCATGGATGCCGGTATATACGGCCACGGCGTGGCAACGATCGCAGGAGCAGGCAGGAATGGGTTCCCAGACCATTGGGCAGATCAATCGACGGACGCTGGCAGTCGCTGGAAGTGGACTGGTCGTGGCGCCATTCCTCGGCGTGAAGACCGCGCTGGGGCAGGGGGCGACTCCGGCTGCGGAGCCGGTACCGGGAGGAACGCTGCGCGTTGGCGTGCAGGGTGACCCGACCAATCTCGATCCGCACCTGACGGTGCTGGCAGCGGCAGGCGCGGTGATCGAGTTGCTGTACGACGGGCTCGTGCAGGTTGATGCCGACCTCATCCCGCAGCCATCGCTGGCGGCGGAATGGGAGGTGTCCGAGGACGCACTCACTTACACCTTTACGCTGCGTGACAACGCCACCTTCCATAACGGGCGGCAGATTGTGGCGGACGATGTGGTGTACAGCATCCAGCGCGTGCAGGATCCGGAGGTGGCATCGCCATCGGCGTCCTACGCCTCCGGCATTGCCGAAGTAACCGCGGTGGATGACCTGACGGTGGCGTTGACCCTGGCGGCGCCCGATGCCTCGTTCCTGACCAAGCTGGCGTGGTGGGGCATGTCGGTTGTGCCGAGTGAGGCGGTTGAGGAGTTCGGTGACCTGGCGCTCAACCCGGTCGGCTCGGGGGCGTTCGTGCTGGGGGAGTACGTTCCGAACACGAGCCTGTCGCTGACTCGACACGACGGGTACTGGGATGCTCCGCGACCGTACCTCGATGGGGTGGACATCCTGATCGTGGGGGAGGACACCTCCCGCACGACGGCGCTGGTATCGGACACGGTGGACCTGATCGAACAGGTGCCGCACAAGGACATCGCGTTGCTGGAGGGCACGGACGGTGTCTCGCTGGCTGGAGCGGCGGCGACCAACCTGCGGTGGCTGGTGTTCAACCTGCGGAAGGAGCCGTTCAGCTCGCTGGAATTCCGGCAGGCCGTGGCAGCGGCGCTCGACCGGGAGGCGATCATCGATTCCGCGGTGTTCGGGTATGGCGAGGCCCTGGTTGGGCTTTATCCCCCGTCCTACTGGGCTGGATACCAGGGTGAGGTTCCTGCGCAGGACGTGGAGCAGGCCGCGGAGCTGCTGGCCTCGGTCGAAATTCCGGACGGATTCGTGGCGGAACTCCTGACGTGGGCGCACTACGACTTCCTGAGCAACACCTCGGTGGTGGTCCAGGAGCAGTTGCGGCAGGTTGGGATCGAAGCGGAGATCACGCCGGAGGAGAATGCGACCTACATCGAACGCTTCTTTGGTGGCGACTTCGACATCGCCGTGATGGGGGCGTCGGGGTACATGGATCCGAACGAATGGCTGGAGCAAAGCCTGGCGACGGGAGGACCGAACAACGCCGCCGGATACAGCAACCCGGCGCTCGACGAGCTGATTGCGGCTGGCCTGGTGGAGCAGGACCGGCCAGCAAGGGCGGAGATCTACCAGCAGGCGCAACAGATCGTGATCGACGACGCGCCATGGATCAGCCTGTATACGTCGAGCACCTATGAAGGGCTGAGGGACCGGGTCAAAGGTTTCCAGCACATGCTCTCGGGCGGCTTGCGGTCCATCACCGGGGTTTGGCTTGATTAATATCGTTGGCAAGAGCCGGGTGGGAGCAATTCGGCGCCACGAAACCTAGTAAAGGAGAAACGAGGATGGTGCAGTTCATCCTCCGGCGCGTGCTCCTGATGATCCCGGTTCTGCTCGGGGTGTCGCTGGTCACGTTCATCATCATTCGGTCGATTCCGGGAGACCCGGTGCAGGTGCTCCTTGGCGCCGACCGACGGACGACGCCGGAACAGATCGAAGCCATCAGGCATGCGTATGGCCTGGACCAGTCGCTGCCGATGCAATACCTCAAGTGGCTCGGACACGTGCTGACCGGTGATCTCGGGAACTCGTTGCGGACCAAGCGGCCGTTGACGACCGAGCTGGAACTGCGGTTGCCGGTGACGATCCAGTTGACGTTGATGGCGGGCGTGATCGCGGCGATTCCGGCCATGGTGTTCGGGGTGATCGCGGCGCTGAAGCGAAACTCGGGCATCGACTATGCGACGACGCTGGCCTCGCTAATTGGCGTCTCGGTCCCCAACTTCTTCCTTGCGACACTGCTGGTGCTGGTGTTCTCGTTCTGGTTGAAGTGGTTGCCACCGGTGGGGTTCCGGCCGTTTTTGGACGACCCGGTGCAGAACCTGAAGACGATGATCCTGCCGGCCGTGGCGCTGGGATTACCGCTGTCGGCCGTGCTGATGCGATTCGTGCGGTCCTCAGTGCTGGAAGTGCTGGGGCAGGAGTACGTGAGAACGGCGCGGGCGAAGGGAATCCCACGGCGACAGGTGTTGTTCCGCCACGTGATGCCGAACGCCGGGATCCCGATCCTGACGATCGTGGGTATCCAGATTGCAGGATTGCTGGGCGGCACCGTGATCATCGAGCAGATATTTGGCCTGCCGGGAGTTGGCCGGTACGTGTATGAGGCGATCGCCAACCGGGATTACCCGGTGGTGCAGGGGGTGACCCTCGTGCTGGCGTTCATCTTCGTGCTGGTTTCGCTGCTGGTGGATGTGATGTATGCGATTCTCGATCCGCGCCTGCGGCACTCATAGATTGGTGGATAGCGTGTTGACCAATGTGAGGAGTGCCCGACATGGCTAATGCCCAGGTGGCGACGGCCACCACAACGACTGGCAGCGCGGTGCTGCCTGCCCGTGTCTCGACGCGACCGGGCCTGATTGCAACGCTGTTGCGGCAGAAGCTCGCGCTGACCGGACTGGCGCTGGTCGCCTTCTTCGTCATCGTGGCGCTGGTTGGACCACTCTTCGCGCCGTACGGGGCGACGGAGCAGTTTCCAGGCAAGCAACTGCAAGGCCCGAACAGCCAGTTCTGGTTCGGGACCGATGAATTCGGCCGCGACGTGTTCAGCCGGTTGATCTACGGGGCGCGGATCTCGTTCCAGGTGGGCGTGATCGCGGTGGGAATCTCGGCGATCATCGGGATCCTGCTCGGCCTGCTGGCCGGTTACTTCGGCGGCTGGATCGACAACATCATCACGCTGCTGATGGACGTGCTGTTCGCCTTCCCGACGATTCTGCTGGCGATTGCGATCATGACGGCGCTGGGTAACTCGCTGGCGAACGTGATGATCGCGATCGGGTTGGTGAATGCGCCGTCGTTCATGCGGGTGGTGCGCGGCTCAGTGCTCTCGGTGCGACGGACCACGTACGTGGAATCGGCCGAGGTGGTGGGCGCGGCGCCGGCGGTGATCATGGCGCGGCACATCTTCCCCAACATCACGGCACCGCTGATCGTGCACATCTCGCTCAACTTCGCTTTCGCGGTGCTTGCGGAAGCGTCGTTGGCATTCCTCGGACTCGGCAACAAGCCACCGGCCCCGTCGTGGGGATCGATGGTGTCTTCGTCGTACAGCGTGCTGCAACTGGCGCCGTGGGCGGCGCTCTTCCCGGGACTGGCGATTGCGCTGACGGTGCTTGGATTCAACCTGCTTGGTGACGGCCTGCGGGACGCGCTCGACCCGCGCCTGCGAAGCCAGGGATAACGACAAGGAGACCAGATGTCAGCACATCTCCCGTTCAGCCGCCGATCGGCACTTGCGTTGGCGATGGGGGGTGTGCTGGCACTTGGGAGGACTGGCCGGGGTCAGGAAGCGGTGTCCTGGCCAGACTGGGCGTGTGCGCCGATCGGGTGGCCGGGTGAGGTGCCGGGCGTCGGATTCCGAATCGGGCACGGGTTTGCGGCGGAGAATACCTGGTTCGCGGCGGGATGGTGGCATACCGGTGAAGACTGGTATGCGATGCGTGGAGATACGGCA
>JAEZJB010000475.1 GCA_023415845.1 Chloroflexota bacterium
GTCGAAAACCCTCGCCGCGGACGGCTATCAGGTGGTCGTCGTCACCGGCGATTCCGACCTGCTTCAACTCGTCGGTGAAAACGTGCTGGTCGTCCTCCCGGGTGCCCGCCGGTTTGGCGATGTCCGCGAGTTCGACGTACCTGCCGTCTTCGAACGCTATGGTTTCGGGCCCGAATACGTCCCCGACTACAAGGCGCTGGTCGGCGACACCTCGGACAACATTCCGGGTGTGCCGGGTATTGGCGAAAAGACGGCGAAGTCTCTCATCGCCACCTACGGCCCCCTTGAAGAGATCCTGGCGCACCGGGAAGAAGTCACCCCCACCCGTGCGCGCAATGCGCTGATCGAGCACGGCGACAACGCCCCGCTTTCCAAGCACCTTGCGACCATCGTGCGCGACTTGCCGATTGAATGCGATTTGGAGGAAGCCAGGGTCGGCCGCTTCGACCGCGACGAGGTTTCCGAACTGTTCCGCGAGCTCGAGTTCCGCTCCTTCCTTGCCAAGTTGCCCGACTCCATCCTCAGCGGAACAACTACGACCGTGCCCGTCGTCGAGCGAGAGCCATCCATCCAGACGGTGGTTGACACCACCGAGAAACTTGACCACCTGCTCCAGCGCATCGCGGAGACGATGACGATTGCGCTGGATGTCGAAACCACTTCGACCGATCCGATTGCCGCTCGCCTCGTCGGCATTGCCGTCGCGGTCAATGATCACGAGTCGTTCTACATTCCGGTCGGCCACAACGAGGGTCAGCAACTCGACGCTGATGCCGTCCGCACCGCTCTCGATCCCGTGATTGCCGACCCGGCCGTCACGCTCTACACCCATCACGGCAAGTACGACCTCCAGGTCCTGACCCGCCACGGCTACACCGATCGGCCGATCACGTTCGACACGATGATCGCCGCCTACCTGCTCGGCGAGTCCTCGATTCGCCTCAAGGACCTCGCCTTCACTCGCCTCGGCATCGAGATGACCGAGATCGGAGAACTGATCGGCACCGGTCGCAACCAGGCCACCATGGATACCGTTGCCATCGATCTCGCCGCACCCTACGCCTGCGGCGACGTCGAATCGACCTTTGCGCTCGTCGCCCCTCTCAAGGCGCAGATCGTCGAACGCGAGCAGCTGGACCTGTTGGAAAACCTGGAGGTCCCGCTCATCAACGTGCTGATGCACATGGAGCGAGCCGGCGTTGCCATTGACCGCGAAGAACTCGCTGAATACTCTGCGGAACTCGGGCAACGCATCGACGAGATCAAACGCGAAGTCAGCGAGATCGCCGGTGAAAAGGTCAATCTCGGTTCCAACAAGCAACTCGCGACCCTGCTGTTCGAAACGCTCAGCCTCCCCTCCGGCCGCAAGACCAAGACCGGGTATTCGGTCGACTCTGATGTCCTCGAGGGAATCCGTGACCAGCACCCCCTCGTTCCGCTCATCCTCGAATACCGCACGCTCTCCAAACTCAAGTCGACCTACGTCGATGCCCTGCCCACCGTCGTCGATCCCGCCACTCAGCGCGTGCACACCAACTTCAACCAGACCATTGCCGCCACCGGTCGGCTCTCATCGGTCAACCCGAACCTCCAGAACATCCCGATCCGCACCGAACTCGGCCGCCGCGTCCGGCGCGCGTTCGTTGCCGACCATCGCCCGGAATACCGCCTCTACGACAACGCCACCCTCCTGGCGGCCGACTACTCTCAGATGGAATTGCGCATCCTCGCCCACGTGTCGGGGGAACCATTCCTGATCGAGGCGTTCCGCAACGGCGAGGACATCCATCGCGCCACCGCCGCCCTGGTCGCCGGTGTCAAGCAGGAGGAAGTGACATCCGACCAGCGGCGCATCGCCAAGACGGTGAATTTCGGCATTCTTTATGGCATGCAGGCCTTTGGGCTCTCCCGCGACACCGGCATGGCGCGGGGCGACGCCCAGGCGTTCATCGACGCCTACTGGGCCCGCCTCCCGAAAGTGAAGGAGTTCTTTGACCGCGTCATCGCCGACGGCATCCGCGACGGATACGTCTCGACCATCCGCGGCCGCCGTCGTTATCTGCCCGACCTGCAATCCTCCAACGGCCAACGCCGCATGGGAGCCCAGCGGATGGCAATGAACATGCCGATTCAGGGCACCCAGGCCGATATCGTCAAGCAGGCGATGCTGGACCTTGAGTCCCGCCTGCTCGACCTCAGGCTGCCCGCGCGCATGATCCTCCAGGTCCACGACGAACTCGTCCTCGAACTGGACGAATCCGCCCTGAAGGAGACGGCCGAGGTCGTCCGTGACACCATGGAGAACGCGTTCGTGCTCGACGTGCCGACCATCGTCGAAGCGCGCACCGGGCAGAATTGGGAGGACATGCAGCCCTACGAATTCGCTCAGGACTGACCTCGCCTGCGGTACAATTGACCTATCCGCTCACCGAGCGGAATTTTGTCGTGTGTCATATGGGTTCAGGAGTCTCCGTACGTGCCAACCTATGCCTATCGCTGCACCAATTGCGCGCACGAATTCGAAGCCTTCCAGAAATTCTCGGATGATCCCCTGAAGGAATGTCCCGAATGTGGCGCGGAAATTCGGCGGATCTTCCAGCCGGTCGGAATCGTCTTCAAGGGGTCCGGCTGGTACATCACCGACAGTCGCAAGGGCTCGGACAAGAGCGACTCGGGATCGTCGGCCAAACCGTCCACCACCGAAACTGCGGCCCCGAAGGCCGAAAAGCCGGCCAGCACCAGCACCGCTTCGAGTGAGGCGCCTGCAACCACCAAAGCAGCTGCAGATTAGGACGATTCATGCGGTATCCGTCTTTCGATCAGGCGTTCACCAATCCGGTCATCCCATCCCACGCCTGCCGGTGTTGCTGCACGTGTAGGTGGGGGTAGGTCGCGCCTGCCCCCATCCCCGCCAGGGTCACCTCCACCAGCCGCGTCACCGAATGAAGGACCAACCTGCATGGCCGCCACCGTCGCCACCGACCTCCGTCTGTACAACACCCTGACCAGGCGCGAGGAACCATTCACCACCATCGAACCCGGCAAAGTCGGCATGTACGTCTGCGGTGTCACTGTCTACGACTCCGCGCACATTGGGCATGGCATGTCGGCCATCGTCTTCGATGCCCTCCGACGGTACCTGCTCCACCTCGGTTACGACGTTCGTTACGCCCAGAACTTCACCGACGTTGACGACAAGATCATCAACCGCGCCAACGCCGAAGAGATCGACCCCAACGATCTGGTCGAATCGCTGATCGCCGAGTGGACCGAGGAGATCACGGCCTTCAACGTACTGCCGGCGACGGTCAATCCTCGTGCCACCCAGGAAATTCCTGAAATCATCACCATGATTGAGGGGTTGGTCGAGGGCGGCCATGCCTACCCATCCAATGGCGATGTCTTTTTCCGCGTCCGCTCGTTCCCTCGCTATGGCGCCCTCTCCGGCCGCAACATCGAGGACCTCGAGAGCGGGGCTCGCATCGACGTCAACGGGAGCAAGGAGGATCCCCTCGACTTCGCGCTCTGGAAAGCGGCGAAGCCGGGCGAGCCATCCTGGCCAAGCCCGTGGGGTGAAGGACGTCCCGGTTGGCATATCGAGTGCTCGGCGATGTGCACGCACCATCTCAACGGCGTCGTCGATATCCATGGCGGCGGCCGCGACCTCATCTTCCCCCATCACGAAAACGAGATCGCCCAATCCGAAGCCTTCTCCGGGACACACCCATTCGCCCGCTACTGGATCCACAACGGCATGCTCCAGCTCAACGGCGAGAAGATGTCGAAGTCGCTCGGCAACGTGGTCTGGCTGAAGGAACTGATCGCCCGGAACCGGGAGATGGCGTTCCGGCTCCAGGTCCTGCAGACGCACTACCGCTCGCCGCTGAACTACACGGATGCCGGCCTCGAGGCGGCCCAGGCTGGTCTTGAGCGCCTAATCTCCGCCGCCCGACCCGAACCTGAGGCGACGTCGGACAACCAGATCGTCACGGGTGACAACCTCGTTGTCCTTGCTGATGAAGTTGACCAGCGTTTCCACCAGGCCCTCAACGACGACTTCAACACGCCCGTCGCCATCGCCGCCCTCTTCGATCTTTCGCGGGCAATCAACCGCATGCGCTCGCAGGCCGGTGGTACCCCCCGGTTCCGCCAGGCTCAGGCCAAACTCGTGGAGCTGGCCGGGGTGCTCGGTCTGATTCTCGATGAGCCTGCTGCCGCGCCCGTCAGCGACGCCGCGCCGTTCATTGATCTCCTGATTGAGGTCAGGGCCAGCCTCCGCGCCGCAAAACAGTGGGACGCGGCGGACCAGATTCGCATCGGTCTCCAGGACCGCGGCATCATCCTCGAAGACTCACCCTCTGGCACCACGTGGAAGAAGCAATAACCATGGCAAGCATCACGGCTCGCGGATCAAACGGCCCCGGCAGGAATCAGGGACGTCCTCGCCGCGACGACGATCGCTCAGGTCGTCCCAGCCGGGGTGGTCGGCCCCAGTCTCCCGGCTCCGATCGCAAATCCAGCGGAGATCGCGCCTCTGGCGGACGCCCGACCGGCCGTCCACCCCGCTCGGGCGGAAACGTTCCGCGACCGGGCGGGGGCAATCCCGATGGACCGCGCGGTAGCGGACGTCGGCGTCCCGCCCCCTTCACCATCAAGGGCGAAGCGCTCTTTGGCCGCAATGCGGTGCTTGAGTCTCTTCGCTCAGGCAAACGCGAACCGACCAGACTGTGGGTCGCCGAAGGCATGCGCCAGGACCCGCGGGTCGACGAGATCATCCGTCTTGCCCGCGAGGCCGAAGTCCTCGTCGATACCGTCCCGCGCAACCTGCTCGACGACCAGGAACCGGACGTCAATCATCAGGGCGTGCTGCTCGAAACGTCCGCCTATCCCTTCGCCGACCTCGCCGACATCATCGAGGCCGAAGGGAACGTGCTCGTGCTTGACCACCTGCAGGACCCGCAGAACGTCGGCACGCTGCTCCGGGCTGCCGATGCGGCCGGTGTTGCCGGTGTGATCATTCCCGCCGACCGCGCCGCCACCGTCACTCCAGCCGTGGTGAACTCATCGGCCGGGGCGGTCGAGCATGTACCTATCGCCGAAGTCGCCAATCTCGGCCACGCGCTGGACAAGCTTGAGGCATCGGGCCGCTGGATCATTGGTCTCGACGGCGGCGACGATTCCCAAAACCTCTTCGCTACCGATCTCCCGCTTCCTGCGGCGCTCGTCGTCGGCTCGGAAGGTCCCGGCCTGACGCCCAACATCCGCAAGCGCTGCCAGCTCATTGTTTCGCTGCCGATGCGCGGCGAAGTCGAGTCACTCAACGCGGCCACTGCCGGTTCGATCGCGCTCTTCGATCTGGTTCGTCGCGGCTAACCAACTCGTCAACTCCAATCACACACTTCGGCGACAGGCCAAGCAGGCCAGGACGGTATCTCCCGTCCTGGCCTGCTTTGTGTGAGCCTCCATCCAATGGTGAATCTCGTCGGCACCACCCCGGGAAGATCTGCCGCGATGGAGCGTAGATGCTTCCAACCTGCCTGATTGCGCGACTCCACGCCCCAGCACCCCTCCGAGTTTGACAGCCAGTCACATGCTCGATAAAGTGTACGTACACTACCGTCGCACCATGCATGTGGCGACCGAACGAGCACGACTGCGTCGGAGCAAGGTCCATGGGTCCTCGAGGAATCTGCGCTAGCCACCACCAGCATGCCAGCCAGCGCGCGGCCCTCCCGCTCGATCGGCGCACCCTGCTCAAGGCCACGGCGGGATTGACCGCGATGCTCACGACCTCGCGTGTGACAAGTCCCCGGGTGGCAGCCCAGGCGGCAACCACCCGCGCTGGAGAATGGGCTCAGCCTGACGCGGTCGGCGGTGAGTCCGAGTTCCTCGCGTTCGAAGCCGACTTCGCCTTCAACGCCATCGCCGCCCATTGGCCCGGCGACACGCCGTTTCCGGCGTCGGTCGAAATCTCGGTCAGCGACGACGGCGTTACCTGGTCGGAGCCCGTCATCGTCGGGCCGGCCCACACCGATGCCGGCCCGATCGACCGCGACGGTCGCATCTTCGCCGATCTGCTGTTGACCCAGGATGCCAGCATCGTTCGCTATCGCGGCCTCGACGCCGATGGCAACGTCATCGCCATTCCCGGTCTCTCCTTCACCTACATCGATGCCAAGGCTGGTCCGTCGATTACCGATTACCCGGTCAACGACGGTACTCCCGACGCCTCGCGGCCGCCGATCATCGGCCGTCAGGACTGGGGTGCCGCCCAGGCCTACGGCGGTGTTGACCACGGCGAGGTCGAGTGGACCACCGAGTACGAGCCGGTCAGGCATGTCATCATCCATCATTCCGAGACGCCCCAATTCCGCGATCCAATGGTCGAGATCCGCTCGATCCACTACTACCATGCCGTGACGCGCGGCTGGGGAGATATCGGCTACAATTATCTCGTCGATTACATGGGCAACGTCTACGAGGGTCGTGCTGGTGGCGACAATGTCGTCGGCGGCCATGCCTTCCAGTACGCCCGTGGTTCTTCTGGCATCTGCACCATGGGGTCATTCACGGCGGCCAACGCCACACCGGAAACCATTGCCGGACTCACCTGGATCACCGCCTGGGTCGCCCGCGACCTCGATCCACTCGCTCGCGCCGACTTCCATCAGACTCCCAACCTGCCCACCATCTGCGGCCACCGTGATGTCGTCAACAGTTCCTGCCCCGGCGACGGCCTCTACGCCGACCTGCCAACCATTCGCCAGGCGGTGGCCGACGTCCTCGCCGGTGCTCGCGCCGTCCTGACCGATC
>JAEZJB010000150.1 GCA_023415845.1 Chloroflexota bacterium
TGCATGGTGGTTCTCCAACGCGAAGTTCGGGTGAGTGATCAGGCGCCTCGGGTACGCGGGTCGAGCAGCTTGCGCAAGCCATCACCCACCAGGTTCAACGCCAGGATGAAAACGGCGATGACGATGCCGGGAATCATCACGATGTGTGGATCGGAGCGGAGGTAATCACGGCCGCGGGAAAGCATGGCGCCCCATTCCGGCGACGGGGGCTGCACCCCAAGTCCTAGAAAGCTCAATCCGGATGTGACCAGGATCACGGCCGCGACGGCATAGGTCGTCTGGACGATGAGCGGCGCGATGGAATTCGGCAGGAGGTGTCGCCAGGCGATCCGCGACTTTGAGGCGCCGGCTACCCGAGCAGCCGCGATGTAGTCACTACTGGTGAGGGACATCACCGTGGCCCGCATGATCCGGGCGAATTGCGGTACGCAATAGACCGCCGCCGCAATCGAGAGGTTGAGTGCCCCTGCGCCGAGTGACCCAACGATGGCAAGGGCGAGAATCAGGCTGGGAAACGCCAGCAAGGTGTCGATGATGCGCATGAGCAGTGAGTCAACCCAACCGCGCCGGTAGCCTGCCACCAGCCCGATGAGTGTCCCCACGGCCCCACCGATAACGACGGCGCCAAGGGCGATCCCGATCGTGATTCGTCCGCCATAGACAACCCGAGCCAGCAAGTCGCGTCCGAGTTCGTCGTAGCCAAACGGATCCGACCAGGATGGTGGAGCGGCGGTGTACCGCAATGTCTGGAGGTAGGGATCGCGCGTCATGACCAGCGGACCAATGAAGGAGACTGCCAGATAGACGACCAGGATGACCAGGCCGAGCTGAAAGCTGGGCCCGGCGCGACGCAACGATGCCGTGAGCCGGGCGCCATGTGCTTCGGCTCGAATCGCAATATCAGTCAAGGGAGATTCTCGGATCTACCACCGCGTACAGCAGGTCCGTCAGCAGGTTGATGACGATGAACATGACGGTGATGAGCAACAGGGTGGCCTGAACTACCGGGAAATCGCGATTGAGAATGCTCTGGACCAGCAGAGATCCAAGCCCGGGCCACGCGAAAATCGTCTCGGTTATGGTGGCCCCGGCAAGCAGGGCACCGAACTGCAAACCGATGACGGTGATGGTGGGAATCAGCGCATTTGGCAGCGCGTGACGCACGATGAGGGTGGAGCGCGACAGCCCCTTGGCCCTGGCGGTCCGGATGTAATCGAGGCCTATGACCTCGAGCATGCTGGATCGCACCATACGCGCCACGATGGCAGCGCTGGCCAGGCCGAGCGAGATGGCGGGAAGCACCATGTAGGAAGGACTGCTGCCTCCACCGGCCGGAAGCCAGTCCAGTCGCACCGAGAAGAGGAGGATGAGCATCAACCCCAGCCAGAATGGCGGAATCGACAGTCCCAGCACCGAAACCCCCATGATGGTGGTATCGAGCCAGGTGCCTGGCCGCATCGCCGCAAGCACGCCGGCAGCCATGCCAAGCACAATTGTGATTGCCATGGCTGCCAGCGTAAGTTGAAGGGTGTTCATCAGCCGGTCGGGCAGCATCTCGCTGACCGGCACGCCCGAGCGTACCGATTCCCCGAAGTCCAGCCGGACCACGTTGCCCAGCCAGGTCAGGTACTGGACGGGCAGCGGCTCGTCGAGCCCCAACCGCTCTCGAATCCGGAGAATGTCTCCTTCGGTAGCGGTGGGGCTTGCCAACATTCGCACGGGATCGCCCGGTGCAATCTGTAGCAGGGCAAACACGAAGACGGTGCTCAGCAAGACCACTGGGATTGCCTGGATCAGGCGGCGAAGAACGTACCTCAACACGGTTTGGGCTCAGATCCTTTACCCGGCTCGCTGAGCGTTCCGGAATCGCAGGGACTCGGTTGGGAGCACCTCGATGCCGGACACGGCGGCCTGGTGGGCAACAACCTGTTGCTCAAAATGGCTGAAGATCCAGGGGGCAGCCTCGTACACGGCGGCAGAGAGGGCCTGCGTGGCCGCGATGCGTGACTCTTCATCGACGCTCTGCTCGATTTGAAGGATCAATTCGTCAATCGCGGGATCAGCAAACAGCGCCTCGTTGTAACCGGCCGTTGGCCAGTACTCCGAGAAGAGCGTCGAGCGGAACGTTTGACCAGGATCGGCCGTACCAAACGCGGTCTGGGCGAAATCGCGAGCCTGGGCCACTTCGGAATCGGCGGGGGCCGACCAGACGGCATCCACGAACGCACCCCACTCGAGGACCTCAATCTGCACGTTGACGCCGATGGCCGAGAGCATTCCCTGAATGGCCTCGCCAACCTGGCGGTCCATGTAGTACCGACCTTCGGTGACGTAGGCCACGCCCTGCCAGTCAGATGGGAAGCTGGCCTCGGCCAGCAGCTCGGTGGCGCGGTCCGGATCGTAGGAATAGAGATCCAGCGGCGCGTAGCCGGTTACCGTCGGGGGAATCGGAGCATCGGCGGGCTGGCCGACACCCTGGAGCGTGAATTCGACCAGCGCCTCGCGATCGATCGCGAAGTTGAGCGCCTGGCGGACACGCGCGTCCTGGAAGACGTCCTTCGTGTTGTTGAACGCCCAGTAGAAGAGCCGATAGGTCGGCTTCTGCACAACAGCCAGGCCCTGGTTCTCGCGAAGCAGCGGAATGTTCTGCGGCGTGACGTTCGCGATTACGTCCACATCACCCGACTCCAGCGCCAGCACACGCGCGGCGTCCTGGGAAATCACGCGAAACTCGAGTTCGTCGATGGCCGGGGCCCCATTCCAGTAGGACTCGTTGCGCTGCAGGACGATCCGCTCACCCTGATCCCAGGATCCAAAGACAAATGGTCCGGTGCCAACCGGGTTGCGACCGAAGTCTTCGCCGGACGCTTCAACCGCGGTCGGGCTGACGATGCCGCCGTAGCCGCTAGCCAGGAGGTTCAGCAAGCCACCAGACGGTTGCTTCGTGACGAATTCCACCTGGTACGGATCGATCACTTCTACCGAGGCAATGAGAGGGTTCCACTGACCGAAGCCGCCAAGTCCATTGGCTTCATCCAGAACGCGGTCGAATGTGAACTTCACAGCTTCAGCGTCGAAGGTGGTGCCATCGTGGAAGGTGACACCTTCGCGCAGCACGAACGTCCAGGTGAGCGTGTCTTCCGAGAGCGTCCAGGATTCAGCCAGCGCGGGCACGATGCTGCCATCTTCGGCGAGTTCAACCAAGCCTTCGTAAAGGTTGAGGGTTACGTCAAACGACGGCCGATCAATCGCATCGCTCGGATCAAGGTTGACGGCTTCCGCGCCATAGCCATAGATGACACGACGACCCACCTGTGCGAGGTTGCCTCGCGAAGAGGTGCCCTCGCCCGGCCCGGCCGCAGCAGTCAGCGGGAGACCGAATGCGGCCAAACCAATGGAAGAAAGTGCCGCGAATCGGCGTCGATTCAGATCAGGATTCGGAAGGGCTGGGATACCACGGGACATCTTGAAGAACTCCTGGACACGAGCTGGATTGAGAAAGGAATCAGTTGCTGGCGGTGGTCGTCATCAGGCGCCCGACCAGCCGGTCGGCGACCTCCACGGAAAAGCCGAAGAGCCCCGGGTCATTGTTGTCGGTCGTGTCCTCCTGAAGATGAAAGTGCGCGTACGGCAGGGTAAGAAACATGGCAGTGTCGATACCTCGTTCGGCGAAGGACCAACTGTCGGTCTCGCCCCGGAGGCGCGGGAAGGTTTCAATTGGATAGGTCGGCGTGGTCTCGCGAAGTGATTGGCGCAACGCTTCGTCCATGGAGCGACCCCCAGTCCAGATGCCAAGCCGATTGCCATCGCTGAGAATGTCGAGCGAAACGGCCGCCGTGATTTGATCCAGCCGACCGCGTTCAGCAAGGTCGAGGGCGTAGGCCTGAGAACCAAGGAGGCCCACTTCGTGTGCGCCCCAGAGCCCAATGCGGAGCGTGCGTTCACGCGGACGGCGCAGGAATCGCCGGGCGAGCGCCAGGCATCCGCCGACGCCAGAGGCGTTGTCACCAGCACCAGGTGTGCCGGGCATCGTGTCGTAGTGGCCATTGACCAGGACGACCTCGTCCGATCGCTCACCCGGGAGGTCGATGACAATGTTCGAGGACTCCAGCCCGACATCGTAGGATCCGTCGGTGGAAAGCCTGGCGAGAATGACCGCGCCTGAATCGATCAGGGCCGCGATCTCGGCAAACCTGTCGCTGCCAACGATGACGGTGGGGAGCGTCACGATGGCTTGCCGCTCAGGACGAATGAATGGTCGGGTAGGACCATCGGGGAACATCGCGACGTAGCCGAGGAATTTCCCTTCGTTCTGGATCGCGAACCGGGGCCACTCGATCAGCCCTTCCACCAGTTGGGTCCTGCCTGCCGGAACAAGTTGCCCCTCCACCTCATCGGTGGCGCCCGTAAATCCGAGTTGGACTGTGGGCAGATGCTGTTTGCTTCCGTCGGGCAGGCTGCAGGTCAGGCTCGCGCCCTTTCCAGGATTCCATCCGACGAAATCGAAGGTCTGAACCTCGGCGCGTAGCCCAAGCGATTCAAACTCGTCAACCAGCAAGGCGCAGGCCGTATGTTCGAAAACAGAGCCAGCAACCCTGACACCGATATCCCGGGACAGGCGCTCGACGAGACGCCACCCCTCGGACACATCGACGGAGAGGGAACGGCTCATTCGGCGTGCCCGGCGGTGACAGCGTCCTGCGTGCGAATCTCGCGGAGATCGGCAAAGACCGTCGCGCGTGAAACACCGAGATGCTCGGCCACGGCCTCAACTGATCGTCGCATCTGGAAGACACCCTGGCCTTCCAGCGTGGAGATTGCCGCGAGGCGTTCCGACCGTGACCACCGGTGGATCGGCTTAGCTATATCTCGCTGAACGGACTTAAGCGCGGTATCGACGAAATCCTCGATGCTGCGGGCAAAGGTGGTGAGCGGAACGAGAGATGCGGACGCATCGGGGACGTCTGTCCCGGGCAACCCGGCGACCACGGCGCTCAGGAGCTGATTCGCCTGCTGCAGGCAACTGTGGTCCACATTCACACAGACGGCTCCACGAATAACTCCCTCGAGATTTCGAATCCAGACAGTCGACGAGCAAAGCCGGCGGCCATCCGGCGTTTGCGTGGTGTAGAGAAACTCGTCCCCGCTCATCGTCCTGAGGCGAACAGGCATGAACTCCGGGTCGGGGATAGGGGCTCCGACTTGGCGGTTCGTGAGCGTCCCGGCGATGGCAATGACGGAAGCGTCGATCGAGCGAAGATCATGGACGACGATTTCGGTGTGCTCTCCAAGCGTGAGGACGAAGGCCGAAGCCAGGCGACCAAGCAATTCGAACACTGCGTCGAGGGACTCGTCCGGGAAGCCAAGAGACTCGTTCATGCCGGGGAGAATAAAGTTGTCCAGACTTTCAGTCAATATCTGGACTATAACAATATGGCGCATGACATCAGCAGATGGATTTGAACTTCCAGATCGAGGAAGCCTGAACTGTATGTGGAGCCCAGATCACCGTGAATGCTTCAAATGAATGAAACTCCCTGGAGTAGCAGAAAGACCTTCCTTCGGGATGGCGCTCCAGGATGGCGCAAAAATGTGTGCGTGGTGGCCGGCGTCAATCATCGAAAGCAATTGCTGTTGAGTGGCAGCGAATCAAAAAAGGAAGTGGGGTTGTTAACCACACTCAATGATCGAGTGCCGAACCGACGCAGCCCGATCTCTGCGGCGTGTTCATGTGGCGGGTGGCTGGAGAATCGCGGATATCGGGTCAGACGAGTCAGTCCATGTTCCGCTGCAGCGAGCGAGAGGGTTCCGTGGGGTTTGGGTTGCGGGTAGGCTTCGCGTGGGTCCCTAATCCTGGCGCGATTGCATCACCCACCTGCGGGGCGCTCGGCCCTGGCAGGCATTCAGGAGGCTCATGTGGCCATCGGCGACATCACTGCTCGCAACCAACCCCGCATCTCTCGACGCCGCGCGGTG
>JAEZJB010000156.1 GCA_023415845.1 Chloroflexota bacterium
CGACACATGCTGCGTGCGTTGCGTGCCGACGCCGGGTTGACGCAGATGGAGTTGGCATTGCGGTTGGCAGACGCCGACTTTCGGGTAGACCAGGCTCACATTCAGCGAATCGAATCGGGAGCGATCAGGCGTCCTACGGCGTCAACGCTCGACGCGATCCTCACGGTGGGCCTGAAGGTGCCCTATCGCATCCGCATCGATGTCCTGGCAGCGTTTGGGTATCGGCTGCAATGGGAACTTCCCATCGATGAGGAGATCGAGCTTGAGCTGAGATTGAATGGGGATGAACTGGCGCGAACGATCTGGCCTTCCTACATGATCGACTATGCCCAGCGAATCTGGGGGTGGAATCGCCTGTTTCCACGCCTCATTGGAAACGCTCCGGATGATCCTGCGAATGCCGGCTTTGTAGGGCTGACCGTGCTGGACATCCTGTTCAATCCAGCCATCGGAACGCATCATCAAATTGCCAACGCGGGGACATTCGCGCCGGTTATCGTGGCCTGGTTCAAGACGATGACCAGGGAGTACCGGCAGGATTCCTGGTTCCAGGAATTCATGGCGAAGGCAGGAGCCTGGCCTGGATTTGCCGAGATGTGGGACCAGATTCCGGAGGGGCCCGAGGTCATCGTGGAAGAGCATTCGGCAATCCCGGTCGAGATTCATGTGCCGGGCCTGGCGACGCCGCTGCTGTTGCGGCCAATTCACGTTCCGGTCGTGCTGGACCCGCGATTTGCCATCATTCACCTCGTCCCGCTGAACGTGGAGACCCAGGCGGTTTGCGCCGCGTGGGCAGCAGAGGGGGTGGAAGGGATGGTTGGTGCCGGTGGTGCACCACGAGTTGCGGCCAGGCGGTAATTCGCTCGTCTGCCGGCCCGGTTTCAGATGTCGAGCGGCTGCGAGATCGGGTCGGGTCCGTCCATCGGCAGGCGAACGGTGAAGGTCGAACCCTGGCCGCTCTGGCTGGAGATGGCGATCGATCCGCCATGCGCCTCGACCAGTGACGCCACGATCGCGAGACCCAGGCCCGAACCGCCGCGGCTGCGGGTCCGAGCACGGTCTGCCCGCCAGAATCGCTCGAAAATGTGCTCCTGGTCTTCCGGGGAGATGCCTGGCCCGTTGTCGGCCACCGAAAACATGGCATGGTCATCGTCGTGGCGCAGCACGACGGTCACACGCGTGCCAGCCGGCGTGTGCGTCCGCACGTTGGTGAGCAGGTTGTCCACGACCTGTCGCAGGCGCAGGCGGTCGCCTGCCACCACGACCGGTTCTACCTGCAGGCTGACCGGGTGACTGGGTGCCACCACCTGAAAATCGGCGACAGCGTCAGTGACGAGCGCGGTGAGGTCAACCGGTTTGCGTTCGACACCCCTGGCCTGGTCGAGCCGGGCCAGCAGCAGCAGGTCGTCGACGAGGCGGGCCATCCGAGCTCCTTCGCTCTCGATTCTGCTCATTGCCGTAGTGACCGCGTTCTCATCTGGAAGCGCACCCTGGCGATAGAGTTCGGCGTATCCGCGCAGGGAGGTGAGTGGGGTTCGCAGTTCGTGGGCGGCATCGGCGACGAACCGGCGCAATCGCTCCTCGCTGGCGGTGCGGGCGGCATCGGCGGTCTCGATTTGCGTCAGCATGTCGTTGAGAGCAGTACCCAGGCGCCCCAGCTCGGTGGCCGGATCGGGTGCATTGATCCGCGCGGCCAGGTCGCCATCGGCGATGGCAGCAGCGGTGGCGACCATGTGGTCGACCGGCTGCAGGCCACGCCGGATGAACCACCAGCTCACCCCGGCGGCGGTCAGGGCCGCCAGTGTCCCGCCGAACACCACCTTGGTCACCAGATCATCGACGGCGTTGTCGACATCGGTGAGCGGCGCTCCCACCGCCTGGATTTCGCCGTTGTCGAGGCGCTGGATGTAGGTGCGGTACTGGAGCGAGCCATCTTCCGAGGAGAGGGTGACGACCTCGTTCAGCATCGAGTCCAGTTCGGCGGAAGGAATCTCCGGACAGACGAAGAAGGGCTGAGGGTCGTTGACGTACCCGTAGGGCTCTCCATCAAGGAAGGCGCCGTCCGCGCTGTAGACGAGGGTGGCGAAATCCCGTCGCTCCCAGTCCCGGCTGGATTCACTTTCGGTCAGCCACCAGTCGGCGCCGGGGACATTGGCTGACGGTGATCCCTGGGGCCAGGATGCCGACGGTGGTGAGTCGTAGATTGCTCCGTAGTCATGGTCGTAGCTGGGACTGCCATATTCCCGCGCGGAGGGACTCTTTGCGCGGCGTTCGGCCTGCGCCACAACCTGGTCGTCGAGCTGACTGGTGAGGGTGGCCCGCGTCGACTGCACCATGCCAATGCCCAGCACCGCGATGGTGACCAGGAAGATGGAGGCAATGGCGATGGTGAGCCGGGTGCGGATGCTCATGACCCACCGGAAACTGCGGAGCCGCTGTCGGGGATACCGTTTGGTGTCTGGATCGAATAGCCGAAACCGCGCACGGTGCGGATGATCTTTCCGTTGCGATCCCCAATCTTGCGCCGCAGGTAGGAGACGTAGGTCTCGACGGCGGAGGGATCGCCCATGAACTCGTAGTCCCACACATGGTCGAGAATCTGGTTGCGGGAGACGACTCGATCGCGGTTGAGCATCAGGTAGCGCAGCAGGCGGAACTCGGTGGGGGAGAGTGAGACTTCCTCACTGTCGCGCCAGACGCGATAGGAGTCGTTGTCGAGGACGAGGGGGCCGACCACCAGACGGCTGCGGGACTCGTCGCCGCCAGCGGTGCGCCGGAGGACGGCTTCGATGCGGAGCACGAGCTCTTCGAGGCTGAACGGCTTGGTGATGTAATCATCCCCGCCGCCGGTGAATCCCGTACGCAGGTCGGCGGGATCGTCGCGGGCAGTGAGGAAGACGACGGGGACGGGATTGCCATCGGAGCGAAGCTTGCGGCAGATCGCGAAGCCATCGAGGTCGGGCAGATTGACATCGAGCACCAGCAGATCGAAGGCGCCGTTCCGGGCCTCGGCGAGCGCATCCCGGCCGGAGTCGACAGGTGTGACGTCGAATCCGCGGAAGCGGAGGGCCGTCGAGACCAGTTCGCGGATCGCGTCCTCGTCTTCCACCACCAGCAGGCGTCGGTTTGAGGGATCGGCAGTGGCGGCTGTCATGAGTGGTCTCTTCCAGTGGACGTGATTGCGAAGTGTTTCCCGTTGGGAGGGGCCAGGTCCCTCCCTCCCACGGAAATGTCAGGTCCCAGGAGTCGCGGTGGCGGGGGTGGTGTTGAAGCCAGGGAAATCGGCGAACGGCGTGACAGGAATCAGGGTCGGTTCCGGTTCCCAGAAGCGCCACTCCAGGCCGGCCTGTTCGGCCATGAAGATGGTGTAGCCGCCGAGTCCCACGGTCAGGACGAGGAACAGGACGATCACGGTGGTGACGACGGGGTGCTGGCGGATCCATCGCATCGGTGTTTTCCTTCGCACCGGGCGGCGGGTGGGGGAACGTTCCCCGCACCCGCCAGAGGTATCGGATGCGATCAGCCTTCCAGCAATGCGACGATGTCGACGCTGAGCGTGATCTCGTCGTCAATGGCGACCACCGGACCGACGATCGGCTTCTCCATGTCGTAGTCACCGATCAGGAAGGTGTAGCTGGCGATGCCCGTCAGCGTCTCCCCGTCGCGAGTGATTTCGGCATCCCAGGAGACGGTCTTCGTGACGCCGTGAAGGGTGAAGTCACCGGTGAGCTGGGCGGTGACGGTGGACCCATCCTCGATTGGCCCATCGAGGCCGTCGACCGAGGCCAGCACGAAGGTAGCAAACGGGAAGGTGTCGGATTCGAGCGTGTTTTCGCGCAGGTAGTTATCGCGTCGGTTCTCGTCGGTGACCAGCGTGCGCATATCGACCGCGAAGTTGGAGCACATGAGTGGCGTGCCGTCTTCACCGAGGAGGATGGAGCCGATGATGGCGTTGGTGGTGCCAACCACTTCGTTCTCACCAATCGAGGCGAGTTCCTCCATTACCGTATAGCTCGCCGTGGACTGGGTTCCGTCCACCGTATAGACGATGGCGGCATCGGCCACTGCCTGCTCGACGTTGCAGGTCGATGCCGAGGGGGAAGCGTCCTGCGCCAGGGTGGTGCCGAACGTGCCTGCCGTCAGGGCGAGACCGGCGAAGGTGGCAATCGCGGCGGCCTTGATCGAAGGGCGGGTGAAGCGATGCGTCGGGATCATGCGGAACGGGTCCTTTCGTCGCCTGTCTCCAGGCTGCGGGCCTCCCGGAACGGAGGCGGCGTGCTGATGTCGACGTCGCCGAAGTGGCGGTGGCCGGGCACCCCCGGATGGGAGCGTGGATCCATGGTCTGGACTTTATCGCCCGTTGGTCAAAGCTTACCCGCCAAAACCTGAAGATTTCCTGAGAGTGGGAGGCGATCATCGCTTCTCCAGCCGGAATGAGTCCTTTCTCGCGGTAGTGCCAGGTAGGACGGCATTGGGTTGGTACAATCCATCCAGCGATCTGATGGGTGTTCGGCTGGGACCGCCATGGGCGGCAGCCACAGGGGAGAAATGGGATGGCCTACCGGTTCCTGCTCGAAGTGCCAACGAACCTGGCGAACGACGCCAATGCCGCCGTGTCGTCGGCGGGTGATGCCCAGGTGCTCGTTGACCGCAACTCGCACGGGTTGGGCTTCGACGATCCCTACAACAATCTCACCGTGGCCGCACAGTCACTGGGGGTGGTCGACGTGCTCTACCGGTGGGCGGAGCAGATTGGTGCCACCCGGCTCGATTCCCGGCTGAAGGTGGGGATCGTGTTGCACAGTGGCGAGCGGCTGAACTTCCACGAGATGGACCAACTGCAACTCATCGCTGCGATTCGGCGGGACCAGCCATGGGTGGAGCGCTCGGTGCCGAAGATCGGTGAGCATGAACCCGAATACCGGCGGCAGTCGACGGCGGAGATGCCGGTGCCCGCTGCGGGATCGTCCTCCCGCACGGCGCTCCTGCCCGCAGCCGCTCCGATCCAGGCAGTGGACCTGATCGAGGCAGACGACGAACTGGTGATCAATGGCCGTTCGCACGCCGTGATCCAGGTGTATGACCTGCCGGCGCCCGAGCGGTTCTACACCGAACTGTTCGGCCTGCGGATCACCCACCGCATGCGCCAGGACGAAGAGGGTGTCTGGCAGCAACTCCCGGCGACATACGATCACGTGCTGGCGGCGCAGAACAACACCGAAGCCGATATCGCGTTCATGGGCAACGATCCG
>JAEZJB010000183.1 GCA_023415845.1 Chloroflexota bacterium
GCCCGGGCCATCAGCACCATGCTTTCCGCACCGTGCAGGGGATTTCCGGGGCGTGCCTGGCACGAAACGACCAGTCCCCCCGCAAACTGATCGAGAGTCTTTCGGATTTGTGCACGCTGGACCGATCTGTTCACAAAACCTCCGTCACTTGGCGTACCGCGGTGGAAGGTGCGCACCTCTGGCCCAGTGTCGACAGGTCCGGATTGTGCGTTTCGCCTAGCCACGGTGCATAATGGGCCATCATCGCATGACGGCGACGAACAATCCTTCCTTGACGCTCATGTCTGAGGCCCGGTACATTCTGGGCGATTTCAGCAGTAGTGAGCCCAATGAAGACGCTCACGGGGAGAACGAACTCCCATCACTCGTTGGCCAGGAACCGAGTTCCGTGGTGCAGATCGTCGCATTCCGGGACCATTGTTACGAGTAGGGATGGCGGCCCAGAAGCCGGAAATGCCGAAGGGCGAACAGAGCGCCCGGCCGCACGTGCATCCTCGTTCAGGAGACCATCATGGGTCGATACCTTATCCGGCGGTTGCTGATTTCCGTGGTCACCCTGATCGCCATCAGCATGATCGTCTACTCGATTCTGTATCTTGCTCCTGGTGACCCGCTGGGGGGCCTGGCAACGAATCCAAATGTCTCGCCGGAGCAGCGGGAGCGCATCCGTGAGGCCTGGGGCCTGAACGATCCGCTCTACGTCCAGTACTTCAAGTGGGCCAAGGCCTACTTCTTCGAATTCGACTGGGGACAGTCAATCACGTCTCGCGTGCCAGTCAAGGACTACGTCTTCGATCGGCTCGGTACCACGCTGTCCATCTTTGGCACCGCCTATATCATCGGCGTGGCCATTGCGATCCCGGTCGGCGTTATCTCGGCGATCAAGCAGTACTCGTGGTTCGATAACGTCGCCACCACGTTTGCCTTCATCGGCTTCAGCATCCCGACCTTCTTCTCCGGTCTGCTCCTGATCCTGCTCTTCAGCGTGCAACTCGACTGGCTACCGTTCGTCTACGACAGCACGGCCACCGGCTGGACGATGGTCAAGCAATGCATCATGCCGATCATGGTGCTCTCCCTGTTCAGTGCCGCCCAGCTCACCAGGTTCGTCCGGGCCTCGATGCTCGAAACGATCCATCAGGACTACGTGCGCACAGCCCGCGCCAAGGGATTGAAAGAGCGGCTGGTGGTCTTCCGCCACATCATGCGCAACGCCATGATCCCGGTGATCACCATCATCGCGCTCCAGATTCCGGGCGTTGTCGGGGGCGCGGTCATCACCGAGCAGATCTTCCGTATCCCGGGCATTGGCCGGGCGTTGATCGACGGCATTTCGTCCAAGGACGTGCCGGTCGTCATGGCCATCACCTTCGGCGTCTCGATCCTGGTGGTCATCTTCAACGTGCTCGCCGATATCATCTACGCCTGGCTCGATCCGCGCATCAAGTACACCTGATCCTTGACGACCGCCCCGAGCGGCAACAGACGGCATTGGATTCCGGCGTTGAATGTGTCGGAGACGTTTTGATAATGAGGCGCATCGCATGAGCCAAGCAACGCCAACACTCGAACTGGCTGCCGAAAGAGGGCCGAACCTGGCCCGCGTGAGACCCACGCGTTCGCTCTGGAACAACGCCTGGCGGCAGTTCAGGAAACACAGGTTGGCCATGGCTGGCCTGGTCGTGTTCGCGTTCCTGATACTGGCGGTGCTGATCGGGCCGCTTGTCTGGCCCGAGAAGGTGAACGACCCCTTCGCCTTTGATACTGGAGAGTCCCCGTCGCTCTCCCACCCGATGGGTACCGACTCGCTGGGCCAGGACATCCTCGCCCGCATTCTCTACGGTGGCCGGATCTCACTCGCCGTCGGTCTCGTGGCGGCGTTCGTGGCCATCTCGCTTGGTACGATCATCGGGGCCGTGGCCGGCTTCTTTGGCGGCTTCGTCGATTCACTTCTGATGCGCATCACCGACCTCTTCATCTCGCTGCCGTCGCTTCCGCTCCTCCTGCTCATCACCTTCCTCTTCAAGGAGTCGATGCAGAATTTCGCCGAGGATCGCTTCGGCTCACGCAACTTCGGCGTCTTCCTCCTCGTCGTGCTGGTGATCGCGATCCTCGCCTGGATGCCTACCGCTCGCCTTGTCCGTGCCAGCTTCCTCTCCGTCAAGGAGAAGGAGTTTGTCGAAGCTGCCAAGTCGATCGGCGCGACCCGCGGCCTGCTGATGGGCAAGCACATCCTGCCGAACGTCCTCAGCCCGATCATTGTGGCGGCGACGCTCGAAATCGGTGGGGCGATCATTACCGAGTCGGCGCTGTCGTTCCTCGGCCTCGGCTTCCCATCCGACGTCCCGACCTGGGGCCAGATGCTCTTCCAGGCCAAGGACTACCTTGAACTCTATCCGCACGAGGCGCTGTTCCCCGGCACGCTCATCTTCATCACCGTGCTCTCGGTCAACTACATCGGCGACGGCCTGCGTGACGCGCTCGATCCGCGCAAGATCAGCTAACTGACTCCTCCCGGGGGAGGGAATGTGGGGATGCGAAGGGCGATTCCGCAAGGAGTCGCCCTTCGCATTGTCGTGAGCGATCCATGTCGGCCCACCACCGGAGGAGCGTGAGTTCGCCTCGCGGAATCACCATGATGTCACCTCTGTGAATTCGTCGCGTAGAGCCAACGGGCCGGCAGATGGATGCCAGACCTGGTGCCGCTGTCGGTCGATGTGCACCTCGAACCACTTCCGGAGGTCACGCGGCGGGTACTCCGATGCGCGCCGCACCGGCACTAGTCGGCCGCGAGGCCATCCTCCGGGAAATCGTCTGCTTCCGGGTGGCCGTGGTGAAGTCGTTGCGCGACCCATCCGCTGACCAGCCCGCTCCGTGGGGCGAACAGGAACACGAGCGTAAAGACCGCCGTGGCAACCAGCACGACCGCCGCTCCGGACGGGATGCCCCGGTAATAGGAGATGTACAGCCCGACGATGCCGCAGCCGGTACCGATCAGGGCAGACAGCACGAACATCAGCTGCAGCCGGTCAGTCAGCATCCGGGCGGTGGCCGCCGGTGTTACCAGCATCGCGAGTACCAGCACGTTCCCCACGGTCTGCAGCGAAATCACGATCGCCAGGGCGAGGATGATCAGGAATACCTGGTCGAGGAACCAGAGATTCAGTCCCATCGCGCGGGCAAACGTGCGATCGAAGGCGATTGCCGTGAACTCCCGGCGCAGCAGGAACGTCACGATCAGCACCACCACCCCAACGATCGCCGTCAGTTGCAGGTCGGAGAGCGACACCCCGAGGATCGAACCAAAGAGGAAGGCGTTCAGATCGCGTGCAAATCCACTCTGCTGGGAGAGCAACGCGACGCCGAGCGCAAAGCCACCGGCAAAGATCACCCCAATCGCGGTGTCGTTCGAGAGCCGCGAGCTCTGGCTGACGACGCCGATCCCAAACGAGACGATGATTGCCGCCACCAGCGCCCAGACCAGGAAGTTCCCGCCCAGAATGAAGGCGATCACCACACCGGGAAAGATCGCGTGTGCCAGCGCGTCGCCCAGGAAGGCGAACCCGCGCAGGATGACGAACACCCCGATGACGCCACAGATAGCGCCCACGAGCATGATCGCCAGGAAGGCGTGTTGCATGAACGTCAGCGACCACGGCTCCGTCAACCAGTCGATCATGCCTGGCTCCCGCTGCCCGTGGCGATTTCATCGAACACCAGCACGCTGCCGCCGAACGTCTGGCGGACCTTGTCGGCGGTAAACACCTCGGCCGGCGGCCCGTCGGCCAGCAGCGTCCGGTTCAACAGCATCAGGCGATCGGCCCGGTTGCGGGCTTGCTGGAGGTCATGGGTGGCATAGATGATCGCGGTGCCTCGCTCCGAGAGTTCGTCGAACAGCGAGACGAACAGTTCCTGCGTGGGGATGTCGACTCCAGTGAACGGTTCGTCGAGCAGGAGGATCTGGCCGCACGCCAGGAGGGCTCTCGCCAGGAAGACTCGTTGCTGCTGGCCTCCCGACAACGCCCCGATCTGCACGTCGGCGAAGCGGTCCATCCGCACTTCCGCGAGTGCTTCCCGCGCCCGTTGCTTCTCGGCAGCCGACCAAGGACGAAACCGCGATGCTGAGCGGCCAAGCCCAAGCAGCACGGATTCCAGCACGGTGATCGGGAAGTTCCAGTCCGCCCCCGAACGCTGCGGCACATAGGTAATCCCGGCCACCGGGTGACAAAGCACTTCACCCCTGAACCGCACCTCTCCGTGCGACGGCTTCACCATCCCGGAGATGATTTTCAGGAGTGTGCTCTTGCCCGAACCGTTCGGTCCCAGCAGCCCCACCAGTTCACCCGGCGCAATCGTGAACGAGACGTCAGCCAGCGCGGACCGGTTTCCATAATGCATGGAAATGTCGGTCGCGGTCAGGATTGGAGTCGTGCTGGGTGAACTCGTCATCGGTACATGACCAGACTCGCGGAGGGGGACGGCGAAAAACTGCCGCTCGGCACGATACCAACTATTGAGACCAGGTGTCAATAAGAGATAGTGGTTCAGGACCTACAGCCCTGTGGGATGTTCCCTGATCAGGCGGTGGGCTTAATGGGATTGCAGTTGGCAGGTCGGACAGGTGCCGAACACTTCGAGCAGGTGGTCGTGAATCTGGAAGGAGGTGTCCCGGGTCAGCGCTGGCACCAGATCGTCCAGCGGGCAGAAGGTGAACGGGACAGCCATACCGCAGGAGGAACAGACGATGTGGTGCCGGTGGCCGGTCAGGTCGCAGACGTAGGCGGGATGGCCATCCGGCTGGATGATCCGGCTCAGGACATCCACCGAGGCGAGAATTTCGAGGGTGCGGTAAATCGTCGCCCGCCCGATTCCGCCGCCAACCGCTCCCATGTCTGCCACCAGTTGCTCGGCCGTGAACGGCTGGGTATAGGCCAGCACAGCATCGACCACCGAGGCCCGGGGTCGTGTGAGCCGGTACCCGTGCTGCACCAGGATGTCCTCGATTTGCGGTCTCGTCAGGCCCGGAACAGATGCCGTCGTGGTGGGGAGGGGAGGGGGCTGCATCATGTCAGGGATGATACATCAGTCCCATCAACCCGACATCGGCCAGGCGGCGGGGAACCTTGCCCCTCCCGCAGGCGTCTTGATGAGCGTGGCTGCTCGCGTGGGATACTGCACCAGACAGGTGTTGCGAGCATGCCGACCAATGACCAATCACTCGTGCAGGATCTGCACCCAAGGAGCCAGGACCCCGATGAGAGCATTCGCCGAGGCATGTCGATGGCATCTGCACCCCCGATGGCTGGTGGCGGTGGTTGGTCTGTTCGCGGCGCTGGTGCTTCTCGTTCCGTCGCCGGTGGTAGCCCAGGATTCCGGCGTCGTCTGGGACCGCTACGATGTCACCATCGATGTGCGGTCCGATGGCACCATGCACGTCACCGAGTACCAGGTCATTACCTTCGACGGCCAGTTCTCCGCCGGGTTCGCCACCATTCCGCTGACCCGGGTTACCGACATCGAGAACATCTCCGTCTCCGTTGCCAACAGTGCAAATGGCACCCCCGAACCGCTCGACTACGTCCGCCCGTCCCGGTTCGACGATGAATCCGGCACCTACACGTATTCAACCTCCTCGGGCGAACTCGCCATCGACTATGCCTTTGAACCAACGAGCTACTTCGGGAACGATTCACGGACCGTCGTGCTTGAATACGACGTCATCGGCGGCCTCAGGGTCTACGAAAACCTCGACCCCGCCAACCAGCAGGTCTGGTGGTACGCGATCAGCCAGGACGTCACCGACATCGCCCCCGTTCGCGAAGCCACGGTCACCATCAACCTTCCCGAGGCCGTGCCGTCCGACGAACTGGTCTGGTATCCCGACGATCCAACCATCGACGGCTCCGCGATCAGCTGGACCCGCAGCAACCTCGACGTCGGTGACGAGTTCGAGGTCTCTCTCCAGTTCCCGCCCATCACGAGCGCCGAGGTCCCTGCCTGGCAGATCCAGGACGACCTGCGCCGGGAGGCCCAGGAGAAGGCGCAGGAGCGGTCGGACTGGGCCGGCTTCCTCATGCTCATCGCCGGGCTCGTGGCCGCCGTTGGCGGTGGTGTCGCCTTCCTCGCCACCTGGTTCACACGCGGCCGCGATCCGCAGGTCGGCCTCGTCGCCGAATACATGGAGACACCGCCGGATGACCTTCGACCCGGGCCGGCCGGTGTCCTGCTCGACGAGACCTACAACTCCCGCAATGTCGTCGCGACCGTCCTCGATCTCGCCAATCGTGGCGTCATCAAGATGGAGCCGAACAGCGACCCGGCGACTGTTCGCACCAGCCCCTATTCGTTCACGCTGCTGGAACATACCGAGAAGCTGCGCGACTACGAACAGATGGTGCTCGATGTCATCTTCGGCGCCGGGGCCAAAACCGGCACCACCGTGCCAATGCCAACCGTGGCCGGGGCATTCGCCAGCCAGAACCAGCGCATCTCGGACGCCTACTACCAGGAACTCGTCAACGCCGGGTACTTCGCCGAGTCTCCCGAAAAAACCCGCAAACGCTGGCGCACCATTTTCCGCGCCATCCCCTTCCTGATCTTCCTGGCAGTGGTCATCATCCTCTTCTCCACGGGTGCCTGGTCGGGGCTGGCCTTTTTCCCCATTGTCGTTGGCATCATTTTCATGATCTTCGCCCGCCGAATGGCCAGTTCCATGCCGCGCCGCTCGCATCAGGGGGCCGAATCAGCCGCCAGGTGGCGAGCCTTCCGCACCTACCTTCGCGACCTGCAGGGCAAGCGCGAGCTCGCGGAATCGCGCCAGATCTTCGACAAGTACCTGCCATATGCCGTGGCCTTCGGGTTGTCCGAGGAGTGGGTCTCCCGCTTTGCCCAGGTCTACACCCCGGCACCGAGCTGGTTCGGCGGAGGTCCGCTCACCGGCGGCGGCACGGTCATCATTACGGACGGTCGTGGGCCGCGCACGCGCGACCGTGGCGGGAACTGGACGCAACCATCCTCTGGCTTTCCGACCAGTGGCGGCTGGATGGGAGGCGGCACCTCCGCTCCTTCCGGAGGCGAGTGGCAGATGCCGTCGATGCAGGACGCCAGTGATGCCGCCGGCCGTGGGCTCCAGCAGGGAAGCAACAGTTTCTGGGACATGCTTGGCACCGTCGCCAAAGCCTTCGCCGAATCAGGCGGCTCCGGTTCCGGGTCGTTTGGCAGCAGCCGCGGTGGTGGTTTCAGCGGTGGCGGATCTCGTGGTGGCGGATCGCGCGGTGGCGGTGGAGGCGGGGGTGGTGGCCGTCGTGGATTCCGCTAGATGATGCTGATCCAGGCCGTTCCGCCCGGCACCGAGTCCACCACCGATACTGCCACCCAGTTGCTGCACCTCGCGATGCTCGTCGCCATGATCGGGCTGCTCGTTGGCGGGCTCGTGATCGTGACGGTCCTCTGGTACGTCCGTGGTCGTGACCCGCATACCGGCATGGTGGCGGAGTACATTCCCGAACCACCTGACGATCTGCCTCCCGGGGCGGCGGGTACGCTGCTCGATGAGCGAGCCGACCACGAGGATGTCGTGGCGACCATGCTTGGCCTTGCCCGGCTCGGTGCCATCCAGATTCACGAAATTCCCCAGGCTGAAGGCCGCAAACGACGTCGCAGTGCCTACGAGATCGAGGTGCTCGATCCGGCGAAGACGGGGTCGAAGCTGGAGAGCGACCTGCTCTCTGCCCTCTTCAACGGTCGCCCCGAACCTGGCACCACGGCTCTCCTCAACGACGTCAAGGGCCGGTTCGACGCCTGGGAACCGCGCATTAGGCACGATCTGTATCAGGAACTGGTCCATCGGGGATATTTCAAGCGGTCGCCGGAGGAAACGCGCCAGCGTTGGCGCAAGCTCGCCTGGGCGGGACTGATCGTGTCCCCAATCATCGGCGTTCTGGGCTTCCTGCTCACTGATTCCTGGGCATTCCTGCCCACCATTGCGGCCATGATCGTCTGGTTCGTCCTGCTGCGGATGAGCCGCAACATGCCCCAGAAGACATTCCACGGAGCCGAGTCGGCGGCCAAATGGCGCGCGTTTCGCACCTACCTGCGATCGATCCAGAAGTACGAATCCCTCGACGAGTCCCGCACGCTCTTCGATCGCTACCTTTCATACGCCGTGGCCTTTGGTCTCGAGAAGCAGTGGATCGCCGCCTTTGCCGCTGCTGGCGCCACCGCGCCGGGCTGGCTCGATACCGCCTTTGGCGATGGCATGGGCTGGGACGTCGCGGAGGCGGCGCTCGAAGGCGTCCGCATGGCGCACTGGATGGGCCACCTTTCCGGCAACGATGGCGTCGATCTGGGTGATGTCAATCTGCCCAATGTTGACTTGCCCAATATCGGCATGCCGAACCTCGGCGACGTCGATATCGGGGGCATGGCCGAGGGATTGGGAAGTGGCCTGGAGGCTGCCAGCGGCGGACTCGCCGGACTCCTGGACGCGGCTGGCAGCATTTTCGATTCGATCGACTTCGACTGGTAACGCTCCGGCCAGCGAGGTCGGTGTCGTATGCTTGCCCGCGTGGCCAGGTGCTGGCCGCCCTCAACCCACACCCGCAAGGATTTCGCCCGTACATGGCCCAAGCCGTCGACCAATCGCCGCCGACCGGACAGGTACCCTGCAGCTACCATCCCAACGTCATGACAGGGCTACGCTGTAGCCGCTGCGGAAAGCCAATCTGTCCCCAGTGCGCCGTTCGCACTCCCGTCGGTATGCGCTGTCCCGATTGCGCCGGGGTGCGCGGCCTCCCGACGTACCGGACTCCCAGCGACAGCCTGATCAAGGCCGCTGGCGCCGGTCTGGTCGTGGC
>JAEZJB010000226.1 GCA_023415845.1 Chloroflexota bacterium
TCTGCGAGATGGACTCGGCCGTGACCTTCTCCTGCTCGGCGGCAGCTTCGGCGATCTTGGCTTCGCGCATCGCCTGGGCGCGACGGATTGCGATGTCGCGCTCGGCCTCAGCCATCGCAATGTCGGCAGTACGGCGCACGTTCGCGACGTCTGGCTTCCCCATATTGAGGATGTAGTCGTTGTTGTCGCGGACTTCGCGGATGGTGAAGGAAATGACCTCCAGCCCCATCTTCGACATGTCCTCGGCGACGTTGGCCCGCATGCGGTCGGCGACCATCTCCGGTTCCTTCACGATTGACTCAACGGTGAGCTGACCGACGATGCCGCGAAGGTGACCTTCCATCACGAGCTTGATCAGGTTTTCGCGTTCGGTGGCGTTCTTGGTCAGGAACTGCTCGGCTGCAGTGAGGATGCTGACCGGATCGGACTGCACCTTGATCTGGGCCACAGCCTCGACGTTCACCGCCACACCCTGGCTCGTGTAGAGATCCTGCTGGGGCGCGACATCGAAGCTCATCAGTTCAAGCGACAACTCGCGGCTGGACTGGATCATCGGCCAGATCACACGGCCGGAGCCCTTGACCACCTTGGTGCCGCCGAACCCGTAGACGACGAGCGCCTGGTTAGGCCCGACCTTGCGATAAAGACGTGCGGCGAGCGCAAAGATCAATAACAGCGCGACCACCAGGACGGCGACCATGATAAGGATTGAAACAAAATCCACCGGCGACCCTTTCTGAGCGGCGAAGGCACCGCTACGAACCTACTTCTCTAACCTTGACGACCCAGTGAAGGAAGGGGTTCCCCGCTAGGACGAGGTCATCGCCCGTGGGGAGTCCAGTTCCAGTTCGAACGGTTCAACAATTGCCATCCCGCGTTCGACGCGCAGGACCAGGACTTCGGTACCGCGAGCGATGGCTTCGCCGTCAATCGCCCGGGCAGAGGTCACGCGGCGAGATCCGCCTTGTTCCCAAACGATCTCGCCCACGCCGCCAGGACGAATCGACGACGTCACGCGGGCGAGCACGCCAACACGCTCGTAATCTTTCGGGTCGAGATATTGATCGGGCGACTTGAGAATCCGGCGCACGAACTGGAACGCCAGCCAGGCTGCGGCGATTCCACCGAGGACGGCGAGGGCGATTGCCAGCGGCCATGGCCAGCCAAAACCATTTCTGGCCAGATAGCCGATACCGCCGAACCAGGTGATGAACGCCAGGATCGAACTGAGATTAAAGAGATTGTCGAGGCCGTGATCGCTGTCGGCGTCGGCGCCGATATCGGCAATACCCAGCAGGAACGACCCCACGGTGAAGAGCAAACCGAAGAGGAATGTTCCAACCAGGATGGCATCGAGTGCGTCATTGATGGGAAACACCGGTGTCTCCTGTCACTGGCAGCCGCTCGACAACGAGATCATGCAAGGACCGAAGTCTTCCAGGCCATCGCCGCCAGGCTGTTCTTATCGCTCCATCCTTCCATAGATTGTACCCCGTGGCTCACGAACGGACCTCGTCAACAGGGTGGAACGACCTTGCCGGGTCCGGACGGCAGGTGCCAATATGGCCGTTGGCAGTAATCTCCCCTTCTCCTGCCTCACTGCCATCGCCACAGGACACTCCATGCTTTCCGCTCGCCAGCATCGATCAAGTTTCCAGATTCAGGGAGCCACCAATGAACGGTGGCGCGACTTCGATCTGATGCTCTTCATCACCATGCTCGTGCTGATGGCATTCGGCGCGGTTGCGATCTGGAGCGCGGTAGGGCTCCCCTCACTCCTCACCTTCAACCTAGGCACGCAGCAACTTCTGTTCGGGGCAATCGGCCTGGCGCTGATGTTCACGGTGTCATCGATCGACTACCGCTACTTTGAAAGTGCGGCGTGGATTCTCTACGCCGGAGGCATTGGATTCCTGTTGACGGTGCTGTCGCCGCTCGGCGTGTCCATTGCGGGAGCGCGCAACTGGATCGACCTGGGGTTCACGACGATTCAGCCGTCAGAGTTCACGAAGGTCACGACGATCATCGCCCTGGCAGCGTTCGTCTCGTCCCGCGGCGAAGAGATGAAGGACTTTGGCAACTTCGTGATCGCCGGAATGATCGTCGCGCTGCCAACCTTCATCATCCTGATTGGTCCTGACCTTGGCCAGGCGATGGTCTACATCGCGTTCTGGGGTGCCTCTCTGCTCGTGATGCGCACGAGGGGCATCTACCTGGCGGGCGTGATCGCGGCAGTTCCCGCGCTTGCGGCATTTGCCTGGGTCTTCGTGCTGAGGCCCTACCAGAAACTGCGCCTGGAGTGCTCGTTCAATCCGGACGCCGATCCCCTTGGCTATTGCTTCCAGTCAATCCAGGCCCGGATCAGCATCGGCGCCGGTGGAATGCGGGGAGCGGGTCTGGAGGGCGGAACACAGAGCCAGATGGACCTGCTGGGCGTGCGCGAATCCGACTTCATCTTTGCGCATGCAAGCGGCATGTTCGGATTCATCGGCATGATCGCGCTGTTCCTGGCGCTGATCATCTTCCTGTGGCGAACGCTGCAGGTCGCCGAGATCTCTCGCGATCAGTTCGGCCAGTGTCTCGCTGTTTGCATCGCAGGCACCTTCTTTTTCCAGTCGTTCCTGAATATCGGCATGAACCTTGGCGTGATGCCGGTCGCCGGCATCACCCTGCCGTTCGTCAGTGCCGGAATTTCCTCGCTCTGGAGTTCACTGATCATGGTTGGATTGCTGCAAAGCATCCGGATGCATCACCGAAGGCTCGCGTTCATTCGCTCGTGACGCAGTTCCTTCGGCAAATTCGCAGCGCGCCCTTGGTGTTATGACGACTCTGGGGCACCACGCAACCGTTGCACCAGGCCATAGGCTTCCGCGCTGTCGATTCCCGAGGCGGCGGCGATCTCCCGAGCCACCTTGCTGGGTTTCATCCCCTGCGAGAGCAGGGAGCGTGCAAGCGTCTCGGCTTCGCCGCCCCCGCCGGCCTCACCTTCCCCCGCGCCAACCACGATGACGATTTCGCCTCTCGGCGGCACCTGTTCGAGCTGGCTGATCACATCTCCAACTTGCCCACGGATGAATTCCTCGTGGAGCTTGGTCAATTCGCGAGCAACTACCACCTCGCGGTCAGGAGCAATGGCCTCGAGGTCGCGCAGGGTGTCAATGGTGCGCAGTGGAGATTCGAAAAAGATGACCGGGTAGGGCAACGACAGGGTACGACCGATCGCCACCGCACGCTCGTCCCCGGCACGCGGTAGAAAGCCGATAAAGGTGAACGGGCCGGGAACGATGCCTGAGCCAACCACGGCAGCCAGCACCGATGATGCGCCGGGAATCGGCACAACCACATGACCGTTGGCGATTGCAGCAGCGACCAGCTCATGACCGGGATCGGCGATGGCGGGGGTGCCGGCATCCGAAACGATTGCGACATCGCCCGTCGCGAGCGCGGCGAGAAGGCGATCGGCCCGGGCTGCCCGATTGTGGTGGTGGTAGCTGATGGTAGGCGTCTGGATGTCGAAGGCACGCAGCAGTCCGGCCGTGTGACGCGTGTCCTCGGCGGCGATCAGCGCGACCGATCGGAGCGTCTCGACCGCGCGCGGCGTCATGTCACCCAGATTCCCAATCGGCGTCGCCACAACGTACAGGGTGCCCATTCGATCTCCATGCAATGAACAGATGTTCTACCATAAACAGGACGTACCGCCAGGGCGATGGTCGAGCCCGGGATACAGCCGAGCGGCTATCATTAGCGTACGGACACGAATGATGACCGGCACGACGTCGCCTGACGCCGCCGGTCGGCTGGAGTCAGGCTTTTCCACACATGAACGACGGTGCCCTGTTCGATGTCCAGGAGTTCGCGCCCGAAGCTGGCTCGGCGGTAGCGGGTAGCACGCATTCCCTCTACCGGAAGTATCGCCCCTCCACGTTCAACGACGATGATCTCGTTGGGCAGGAGCACGTGGTATCGACGCTTCGGAATGCGATTGCCCTGGACAGGATCGCTCACGCCTACCTCTTCTGCGGCCCGCGCGGTACCGGCAAGACGACGACGGCGAGATTGCTGGCGAAGGCGGTCAACTGCCTCAACCCCGATCCGCAGGCGCGGCCATGCAATGAATGCGCGGCCTGCGTGGCGATCAATGCGAACTCCACCACCGACGTGATCGAGATCGATGCGGCGAGCAATCGAGGAATCGACGACATTCGAGACCTGCGTGAGCGAGTGAAGTACGCGCCGACGCAACTCAAGTCCAAGTTCTACATCATCGACGAAGCGCACCAGATAACTGGCGCTGCTGCCAACGCCTTCCTGAAAACGCTGGAAGAACCACCGAGCCATACTCGATTCGTGCTGGCCACCACCGATCCCGAAGAACTGTTGCAAACCATCGTCAGTCGCTGCCAGCGATTCGACTTTCGGCGGATCAACGCGCAAGCGATGGTTTCGCGCTTGCGGACCGTGTCCGATCGCGAAGGCATCGCCGTAGATGACGACGCGCTGCCGGTGATCGCACGGCAGGCGACGGGGAGCCTGCGCGATGCGTTGGGGATTCTCGACCAGGTCGCGGTCTATCGCGAATCGGCAGACGACGATCGGGGTGTGATTACCGCCGCCACCGTGCGCGAGGTGCTGGGAATCTCGCGCAATGATCGTGTTGAGGCGCTCGTCCGCGCCCTGGCCGACCAGGACCCGGCGGCAGGACTGCGCGAGGTCGCGGCAGCCACGGAGGACGGTGACGACATCCGGCAATTGGGTCGCCAACTGGTGAGCTACCTTCGGATGTTGATGCTGCAAAAGGCTGGGGGACCGGCGGACGCGGACGACACCGCCCAGCAGCTTGCAAGCATGTTCTCGCTCGATGATCTCGCTGGCCTGCTGCGGCACTTTGCGGACCTCGATTTCCGGAGCAAGCGTTCCGCGTTGCCCCAGCTACCGCTCGAAGTCGCGATGGTGGAAGGCGCGATGCGCCTGCACGTGAAGCAGTCGTCAGGGACTGCGATCACGGTTCCTGCCGAGTCATCGGCTCCACCCGCCCGATCGCGCCAGGTCGACTTTTCACCTCCCCCGGCCCCGCCGATCGAGGACCTGCCCCCGCGGGAGAGTGCCCCGGTTGAAGCCCCTCGGCGTTCCGGCGGGTTGCGTGACCGCGTGCGGGGAACGGCATCGCTCGCCGATCAACGGGAAGCGGCTGCGACTCGACCGGCAACCGTGGAGCGACAGGAGCCACCAGCCCGGCCCGAGCCTGCTGTGCGTCTTTCCGCGCCGATTCCTGCACCGACTGCTGCGTCGGCACCTGGTGTGAGCGACGAACTGGACCACCTGTTGAACTCGTGGTCTCAGGTGAAGGCCGACGTGAAGGCGATCAACCGCCGGATCGAGGCGTTGCTACAGCAGGCGGACCCGGCTGGTGTGAGCGCCAATCAGGTCACCATCGTCTCGCCGTACGAGTTCCACCGGAACAAACTCAACTCCGATGACGTGCGGCACATCGTGGAAGATGCGGTCGGGCGACTGCTGGGCCGAACCGTACAGGTTTCGTTCGTGTCACGCGAGGACCTGCAGGTGACGAGGCAGGCGTCAACTGCGCCGGTTCAAACGATGAGCGCGCAGCCGCCGGTCGCCGAGACTGTGCCTCCACCTGCTCCCGAGACGTCGGCATCCCCTACCCCGTCGAGTCCGGCGCTGGATGCGAAAGCCATCGAGGAGCGCCTGACAGCAGCCCGGAACATCTTCGACGCCGACGAAATCACCGGACAAGGTTGAGGCGGGTTTCCGAATCGCTCTACGGGTACCGCTGCGTCATGCCGGATCGGGCGAGGCGATCGGGCTGGCAATTGGTGTGGCCCGAGGGCTCGCCTCGATAGTGGCCTGAGGCGAGGCAACGGGGGTCGCCCCTGCTGCAACTGGGGATACCGCAGGACTTGCTACCAGGGCGTCTGAAGGTTGCCAGATAATCACCGGCGCACTCCGCCGATCGTCGTAGGTCACATCGACGCCTTCGGCTACGGGGACCTGCCAGGTAAAACCAGAACCGACCCACGCCATTCCGGACACCCGCTGAACATTGCCGGTGTCCACCGCGAGATGCAGCGGTGACGAAATCGATCGGATCCAGAGTGAGTGGAAGCGCCACGACTCACCGTCCGGGTTCTCGATTGTGTAGGCGACTGCCCTCCCATCCGGCGACAGGGAGAAGTTCACGATCTGGGCAGATGGCCCGCCCCGGCCGGGAGTGGCGACGACCTGGCGCTGTTGGCTGGCCAGATCAATGCGATAGAGATTCCCACCCGGATGAGCGTCAGTGGCGTCCTGCGCGAGGATATAGAGCAGGCCGCTTCCATCCGGTAGCCACTCGACCTGAGTAACCGATCCCAATCCGGCCGCGTCGGCTGGTGGCGGAATCACCTGGCGGAAGGAATTCCCATCGACATAGGGGCTGATCGTCCACACAGTTCCTGCGCCTGAGGGAGCGAGGCCGAACATGGCGATTCGGTCACCTTCCGGCGCCCAACTCGCTTCACGGATTTGTCCGAATCCATCGGGGATCGAGACCTCATGCAGGCCGGTCGTGAAATCAAGATTGAGAAGCTTCTTGCCCCCGATGGTGACGAGGACCCGATCAGTCGAACCGGTCCAGGTGACGGCGTACCCCTCAGTGGCACTCTGCATATCGGCGACCGCGCTGGCAGGCAACGTCTCCGCCAGATCGATTTGCCAACGGTCGATCAACTCGTTTCGCGTATTCCGCAGCTCGACCGTCAGTTCGTCACTCGCGGAGCGGAGCAGACCGACAACGCGCCCTCCAGAAGGTGAGGGGGCGAAATCGAGAAGTGTCGCCTGACTGGCAAAGGTGATGCTGGAACGTTCGCCGGGACGAGCAGGATCGATCAGGATCAACCCATCACCTTTCCGGAGGACGAGACCCGCTGGTGCGCCTTCCGCCTCCAGGAGCCCCTGCGCCGCGTCGGGGGCCAGAGCAGTAGGAGGCACCTGCGTCACCAACACGCCATCAGGGACAATGGGAGCCTCAGTCGGTTCGGCGGGCTCGTCGGTGGCCACATCGCTTGCGAAGCGCCGATCTTCTTCGGGACCACTGCCACTGCCGCAAGCGGTGACCAGCAGCAGCAATGCTCCCACGATGGCGAGGCGCCACCACCGCCCCATCAGTTGCGAATCGCGTTGACGTGAATTAGCGGAATCAGGCTCGTGCACGGATCTGTCGTAGTCCCGGTTGATTGAAGATGGGCCTCGGCCAAGCGTGAGCATCCGCCGAAAACCTCGTCGGCACTGGAGCGAATCAGTCTATATCATGATCGCATCGAAGACGTTTGGACCAGCGACCGCGACTGGACACGAATATGGACCAAAGGATGTCGAGCCAGCATGAGTCACGTAATTCCTGGACTGGAGCGGTTCGTGGCGAACGTTCCTGCCTCCGTACGGCATCGTCGAACCGGTCTCCTGACGAATCCTTCCGGCATCGACAACAGGCTGCGGACGAACGTCGACCAGCTGGACGCGCATCCGGACGTTGATCTGCGGGCGCTGTATGGTCCGGAGCACGGAGTACGCGGCGACGTTCAGGCGGGTGACCACGTTGCCGATGCTGTAGATGCGCGATCAGGCCTGCCTGTGTACAGCCTGTACGGGGCGACCCGGACGCCCAGCGTGGAGATGCTCGAACCGATCGACGTACTCGTCATTGACCTGCAGGACATCGGGGTGCGCTATGCGACCTACCTTGCCTCAGTCGCGAACGCCATGGAAGGATGCCGGGCGGCAGGCGTTGACGTCGTGATCCTCGATCGCCCCAATCCGCTGGGTGGCACGCTCATCGCCGGAAACATCCTCGATCCCGCCTTCGCATCTTTCGTGGGGATGCCGGGTCTCACCACGCTGCATGGCCTGACGATTGGTGAATTTGCCCGCTTCTGGGCCGATGCCGCCGACCTGCCGACACCGGAGGTGGTGCCGATGAGCGGGTGGCAGCGGACGGACTGGTTCGACAACACCCATCTCCCCTGGGTCCTCCCGTCGCCCAATCTGCCAACGCTTGATTCCGTAACCTGTTATCCGGCAGTCTGCCTGATCGAGGGTACCAACCTGTCAGAAGCGCGTGGCACCACCCGGCCGTTTGAGCTGCTCGGTGCGCCCTGGGTCGATCCGGAGGGCCTGGCGAAGGCGTTGAACGGTGCCGGACTCCCCGGAGTTGGATTCAGACCCACCTGGTTTTCACCCTGGATATCGAAGCACAAGGGTGAGCTTTGCGGGGGCGTGCAGTTGTACGTATTCGACCGTGAAGGCTGGGATCCGATCCGCACCGGTGTGATCATTCTCCAGACATTGAAGCGCATGTACCCGGATGAATTTGGCTGGACAGGATTCAATGAAGGCGGCACCTTCGTGGATAAACTGGCGGGCACCAATGACCTGCGGCTGGCCATCGATGGAGACGGTGATATCGAGGACCTGCTCGCGCGATGGGATCGCGAGGCCACTCGATTCGCGGAGATACGCCTGCCATTCCTGATGCCCGAATACGCCTGACCACTGCAAATGAGGAATCTGTGAGCAATCCCCCGATCGATCTTGGCAGCATCTCTACCGAAGGGCGGAATCCCGCCACGGCGGAAATCGACACCCTCGACTCTCTCGGCATCGTCACCGCCATCAACGAGCAGGACCAGCTGGTGGCACCGGCGGTCGCGAACGTCCTGCCGCACGTCGCAAGGGCAGTTGACGCCATCGTGTCGAGCATTCAACACGGTGGTCGCCTGGTGTATATCGGCGCCGGCACGTCTGGACGGCTCGGCGTGCTCGATGCTTCGGAATGCCCGCCGACGTTCAACACCGACCCGGGGCTCGTCATCGGGCTTATCGCCGGCGGCGACCATGCGCTCCGGCACCCGATCGAACAGGTCGAAGACCGCCAGGACGCTGGCAAGGCTGACCTCCAATCAATTGATCTCACCGCCACGGATGTGGTGGTGGGCATTGCCGCGAGTGGCAGGACGCCATACGTGCTGGGCGCCATCGACTACGCACGCAGCATCGGCTGCATTACCGTCGGGATCTCGAACTCGGTGAACTCCGCGCTGTCGGCGGCCGTGGATATCCCGATCGAGGTGCCGGTTGGGGCAGAAGTGGTCACCGGCTCCACCAGGATGAAGTCGGGAACCGCCCAGAAGCTGGTACTTAACATGCTGACGACCGCGGCCATGATCCGGCTAGGCAAAACCTACGGCAATCTGATGGTCGATGTGCAACCGACGAATGCCAAACTCCGCGAACGCGCTGTGCGGATCGTGCACGAGGCGACCGGCGTCGACGACGAGACGGCGCGAACCACGCTCGCCGCGACCAATGACGAAGTCAAGACGGCAATCGTCAGCATCCTGCTCGCCGTCGACCCGGATGAATCCCGGCGGCGACTGAGCAAGTCGGGTGGTGTCGTTCGCCTGGCGCTCTCCGAGGTAGCGTCATGACCGACACCATCTACATTGGTGTGGACGGCGGCGGCACCAAAACGGCATTCGTGGCTGTAGATGAGGCAGGAACGGAAGTCAGTCGACTCGCACTGTCGACCTCCAACGCCGCAGTGATCGGGCACGAGGCAGCGGGGAAGGTGCTTCAAACGGGCCTGGAGAAGCTGGTGGCCGACGCCCGAGCAACACTCGGAGGTGTCTGGCTGGGGCTGTCGGGAAGTGACCGTCCAGAGGATCACCGCCGACTGAAGCCGCACATCGCCCACCTCACGTCGGACATTCGAATGAGCAACGACGCAGAACTGGCGCTGGCCGCGCTTCCAAACCAGACCGGCCTTGTCGTCGTGGCCGGAACCGGCTCGATTGCGTTCGGATATGACGCTGCTGGCAAGCGGGCACGATCGGGCGGCTGGGGTCAGATTCTCGGTGACGAAGGCAGCGGCTACGACCTGGCAAGGCTCATGCTGCAGGCATTCACCGCAGAAGTGGACGGCCGCGGTCCGGCCACTGCGTGCTACACCATGGTGATGGAGCATCTTCAGCTGGAGGAGCCATTCCAACTCATCCAATGGGTCTACGACCAGGGCAGGACCAAGGGTGACATCGCCGCCCTCTCCGCAATCACGCTCGACGCCGCAGACACGGGAGATGCGGTGGCGCAGCGGATTGTCATCGCATCGGCGGGAGCGCTTGCGCACACGGCATTGGCGGCGGCTCGCCGGCTCGAACTTCCCTCACCGTTGCCGCTGGCACTTACGGGTGGGTTGCTGACCGGATCAGAGCGATTCCGTTCAGCGTTTCTGGATGCGTTTGGGGCTAAATTCCCGTCCTTCAACGTGCGGATGGTGACGGATCCGGCACTCACTGCAGCGCAAGCACTCGCCGATGTTCACATGAGGATGGGGACCACATGACTCACGTCGCAACCGCATTTCGGGGGCGTCTCCTGTTCGGCACGTCGATCGAGCAAGGCACGATCGTCATCCAGGACGGGCGAATCGCATCGATTCACCGGGGCCATGCCTCGGACGGCAACCTGCCAGCTGATGTCAGGGATGTCGATCTGGTCACGCCGGGCCTGATCGACCTGCAGGTCAACGGGGCAGATGGTGTCGAGGCTGACCAGGATGCACGCAACATCGAGCGAATCTCACAGTGGTCCGTGAAGAGCGGCGTGACTGCCTGGCTGCCGACGATTGTGACCGCCGCGGCAGAGTTTTATCCGGGCGTGTTCGAGGCATGGCGAGAGGTAGAAACGTCGATTGGCGCGACCCCGCTGGGATTCCACCTCGAAGGTCCATTCCTGGCACCAGCGCGGAAGGGCGCCCACCGCCTGGACTATATCGAAGGGGCACCAGACGGCCTGATCGACGAGTGGGTGGATGAGCCATCGATCCGGCTGGTAACGCTGGCGCCCGATCGGCCCGGAGCCCATGATCGCATCCGCAAACTGGTCGATCGTGGAATCATCGTCAGCCTGGGCCACACGGACGCCACCTATGACGAGTTCAAGTCGGGTGTGGATGCCGGAGCGACAATGGCGACACACCTCTTCAACGCGATGTCGCCGATGCACCATCGCAACCCAGGGGCGATGATCGCGACGATGACGGACGACCGGGTAATTGCCGGATTGATTCCTGATGCCGTGCACTCGCATCCGGCGACGATCCGGCTGGCCTATCGCGCCAAGGGGCCGGACCGGATCGCCGTGGTGAGTGACATGATGTCGGCGGCTGGGCTTTCGTCGGGAACCTACCAGATTGGTCGCCGCGATGTCACGGTTGATGGCGACCGCGTGACGCTGCCGGACGGCACGCTGGCGGGATCCGTGCTGACCATGGACCGGGCAGTGCGCAACCTCGTGGAGTGGGCAGACATCAGCCTGGCCGAAGCGCTCCACATGTGCTCGCGCGTGCCTGCCGACGTCCTGGG
>JAEZJB010000253.1 GCA_023415845.1 Chloroflexota bacterium
GACGGATTGGGGATGTCCTCTTTGTCGAGGCGTTCGGCCATCCACGCTCGAGCCTGCTGGTTGACTCCACGCATACCGTCGACCTTGTCCGCTACTTCCTGGGGGATCCGCGAGGAGCGTGGGTGCTGGGCCAGATCGACGCACGGGAGCACCGGTCGGCCTGGGGGCAACACATCGAAGACTGTGCCATGGCATGGATCGGCTTCGACAACGGGACAAAACTCCTGCTCGGCGCGGGCTCGGTGATGGGTGATTCCGCCGAGGACCGGATTTCGATCTCACCGGCGCCCATCACCGGCGGCACCTATCACCGGATCGTGATTCACGGGAGCGAGGGGCGCCTGGTGCTTAACGGTGACCGGCCCAACGACAACGGAGCGCTGGTTACCCTGCACCGTGGCGGGTGCACCGAGGTGCTCTACAGCGCCGCCGACTTCGAGTCCGACCCGACATGGTCGTCGGTGGATGCCGAAGTGAGCGCCCTGCTCGACTGCCTCGACCAACCCGGTCTCCCGCACCGGCTGGAAGCGGAGAGTGCGCGAGCGACCCTGGAAATCCTGATGGGGATCTACGAATCGTCGCGCCAACGGCGGGCAGTGCGGATTCCGCAGGATGATCCGGCGGACAACGCGCTGATTTCCATGCTGGCGGAGGGCGCGGTATAAGCACATCCGACGCCCCAGCTCGCACAACGCCACACCACTGATTCTGCTTTGTTGCAGCCCATTGACAAGCCTGCTGCACCCCGTACGATGCTCAAATCATCGATTATCCATCATTATGGAGCAATGCCATGAGCACCAGATATCGCGCTGCGGTCATCGGCACCGGCAAAATGAGCCGAGGCCACGCCCATGCCTTCGTCACCGATGATCGAGTCGACCTCGTGGCCGCCTCGGACATCTTCGAGCCGGCCCGCACGGCATTTGCTGCCGAGTTCAACGTGCCCACGACCTACGCCGATGCGGCGGAGATGCTGGTGACCGAGCGGCCAGACATCGTTTCGATCTGCACCTGGCCCCCACTCCACGCCGAACTTACCGAACTCGCGTTCGCAAACGGGGTCAAGGCGGTCTGGTGCGAGAAGCCGATGGCGGTCCACCTCACCGAAGCCGACCGCATGGTGAACGCCGCCAACGCGGCCGGTGGTGTATTGGTGATCAACCACCAGCGGCGCTTCGTGCAGCGCTATCTCCAGGCCATCGACTTCATCAAGCAGGGGACGATTGGCGAGATCGTGCAGATCAACGGAATCTGTGGCGGCGATGCGCTCACCGATGGCACTCACCTGATCGACATGACCCGCTGGCTGAACGGGGATGATGAGGTCACGGCCGTGTTCGGTGCGATTGACATGACGAACAAGGGCGAGATCAGCCCAGACGGCATGGGCACGGTCGAATTCAACCAGACCCGGAAGCGCTACGGTCACCACGTCGAATCCGGCTCGCTGGCGATCCTCTTCTTCGCAAACGGGGTACGGGGACATCTCGAGATGGGAACACTGGCCCGGCCCGGTTACCAGCGTTTCATCATCGAAGGCACGCTGGGGCGGATCGAGATCAGCGGCGACCAGGATTTCAGTGACGGAACGAAGGTCAAGGTCTTCCTTAATTCCGGCGAGGCTGTGGACGTGCCCCCGACCAGCAATGACGGAGCGATGGAGGATGTCCTGGCCGGCATCATCGATACGCTGGAGAGCGGTGCCAGCCACCGGCTGATTGGCGATTCCGGCCGCGAAGACCTGGAAATCGTGAACGCCATCTACCAGTCGGCCCGTACCCACATGATCGTCCAGCTGCCGCTAGAGGTGCTCGAGTCCCCGCTCGAAGCGATGCTCGAAGCCGGGGAAATCGTCCTGAACTAGGGCTCACCCCTGGCCAGGGGGTTGGGGAATGGCTTCCCTTCGCCGGCCACGCGGACACCAGACGGCGCATTATCACCCTGTCCTCGAAAGGTTCCTGCCACATGAAGCTTGGGTTTGCCGGTTTCGAATTCGTCAATCATGCCCGTCACCATCGCTATTACAGTTCCGGGCGACCATGGGCCAACACGAGTGGCCGCCCGATCCAGTTCTATACCCGGCGCGAGCGACCGGAGATGGACTTCAACGACCCGCTCGGCTGGTTCATTCCCCGGTGCCGCGAATTCGGGTTCGACGCAATTGAAGGTGACCTTTCCCCCTACCTGGACAACCCGGCCGAGATCGACCGGATCGGCAACCTGCTGGCCGAGCACGGCATTGCGCTTGCTTCGGACTGGGGTGACGACTTCTCGAACCCGACGAAAACACCCGAGGACCATCGAAAGTTCTTCACGGTGGCCAAACAGCTGGGCGTGAAGGCAGTTGGTCTCGGTGGGGTGCCCTTCTCCCTCAATCGGTTCGTCGACGATCCCTCCGAAGAGCAGCAGATGGAGATGATCCGGAAGGGAGTCACGCCAATCGTGGAAATCGCCGAGGAACTGGGGATCAAGCTCGGCTACGAGAATCACGCCGACTACCGGGTGAAGGACCTGATGGCCAACCTGGTCGAGCCGATTGGCTCCCCGGCGCTGGGGATCAAGCTGGATACCGGAAACGCGCCGCTGGTGATCGAGGACGCGCTCGACGCCGCCGACGCCTGCGCCGAAGTCTGCTACGCCACGCATTTCAAGGACATGTTCATTTCACCGGTGACGCCCGATGGCGGGAAGATCGTGGGTGCCCCGCTGGGACGCGGCCATTGCAAGCTGGATCAGGTGGCGAAGATGCTGCACGAGCGGTCGACCTTCGCCGACGACCTGGTGCTGTCGATCGAGATCGGCTGGATGCCTCCCAACGAGGATTACTTCGAGTGGCTGGCCGAGTCGGTCGCCTGGTGCCGCACCGCCCTGGCTGACTACCTTGATCCGTTCGAGGCCTGAGGATCCGGAGAGACGGGAAGGTCATTTCTGTGATCGCCAGTAGGGAGATGACGTGCGCGCCTTGTTGTTGATGGGTGGTCCCGAGTATCACGACCTGCCGGAGCACTATGCCGAACTCGCTGGCATCCTGGCCGGAGAAGCGGGCGTCGACCTGCGCATCACCCGCGACCTGGGGGTGCTCTCGGCCGATGGGTTGGCACCCTATGACGTGCTGGTCAACTGGACTACCTTCGTCCGGCCCAGCGAGGAACAGGTCGATGCGCTGCTCGAGGCGATCCATGGTGGCCTCGGTTTCCTGGGCATTCACGGGGCCACCGCCACCTTCTGGAACAGCGCACCCTATCTCGAAACCCTCGGCAGCCGGTTCCTGAAACACGATCCGTACAAGGAATTCCTGGTCGAGATCACCGAGCAGGGCCATCCGATCACTCAGGGCGTGAGCAACTTCCTGGTGAGCGACGAACTCTACGAACTGGGAGGCGAGACCTCGGCCTTCGCCGAATTCGCCGCCCGCTACTCTGCTGGCGAGCCGTACACCGGAGAAACTGCGGCGCTTGGTGAAGGCCCGCTGGCCGACGACATCACCGTGCTCGCCTTCGCCGAGGGACATCCCCTGCTCTACACCCGCCAGATCGGGGAGGGGCGGTTGCACGTCAACGCGCTCGGCCACGATCGTGCCGCGCTCACCAACCCGTCATTCCGCCAACTGGTGCGACAAGGACTGGCCTGGGTTGCTGGCGACACCTGATACCCTCACCACCAAAGAGATCCAGGAATATTAAGGAAGGATCACTCTGATGAAGATTGGACATACCGGCATCACCTGGGGCATTCCCGGCGACACTGAAGAGGCCTACCGCGACACGGCGGAACTCGGCTACGGCTCCTTCGAGACGTTCGCGTTCACGATTCTGGACTGGAATGGCAAGCCAGGTGGTTACCGGGCGCTGATCGAACGGTATGGCATTCCCACCAGTGCGGCCTACTGCTTCAAGGAATGGATCGACCCGGCCAAAGCTGACGACGACCAGGCGTCTGCCCGGCGGGAAGCAGATGCCGCCCGGGAAGCCGGAGCCAGCGCCTTCGTGCTGCAGGGCGGGTCACGCCCCCAGGGGGGCCTGAGCGATGACCAACTGGCCCAACTCGGCGAGGCCCTTAACCAGATCGGCGACTACTGCCGCTCGATCGGGCTGAATGCGTCGTTGCATCCACATACCGGCACGGCTGTAGAGACCCGGCACGACATCGACACGATCATGCGCGAAACCGAGCCAGGCCTGGTTGGTTTTGCGCCGGATACCGGCCAGATTGCGAAGGGTGGTTCGGACATCATCGAGGTGCTGGAGACCTACCTGCCGCGCATCACCCACGTTCACCTGAAGGACTGGAACGGGCATCAGGATATCGATGACGATGGGCAGAAAGTCGATCTTTCGGGTTACGTGAACTACGAACCGATTGGCTCGGGCATTCTCGACATGCCGACGATCCTCGAGATTCTCGATCGCTCCCCGCACGATATCTGGGTGAATGTCGAACTCGACGGCACGTCACGCGCGCCGCGATCGCCCCGCGAAGCCGCCCGCATGAGTCGCGAGTACCTTGGCTCGGTGCTGGGCGAACGGGCCGAGTGGAGTCGTTGACGATGCGTGCCCTTGCCGTACCGGCTCCTGGCCAGTGTGAGGTGATCGACGTCCCGATCCCGGAGATTCAGCCAGACGAGGTGCTGGTGGAGGTGGTGCTGTGCGCCACCTGTACCCAGTGGGAAATCACCACCTGGAGGGGGATCGACATTTTCGAACGCCCGGGGTATCCCGAGTACCCGCTGCCGGTCGGGGCGATTGGCCACGAACTGGCGGGCACGGTCGTGAAGGCCGGAGACCAGGTGACAACCCTGGCGGTAGGTGATCGCGTCGCGTTCTGGGGCAATCCGGCCGCACCACGCCAACCGCCGATTGGTGGCTATGCCGAATACTTCGTGGCGCACGAATCCAGCTTCGTGCGCTATCCGGCCGAGATTCCCTGGAAGCGGATGGCCCTGACCGAACTGCTGACCTGCCTTGCCTCGGCGCTGGTGAAGGCAGGTGACCTTTCCGGCAAGCGAGTGGGCATCTCGGGCCTTGGTCCGGCGGGTCTGATGGCCGTGCAGGCAGTGCGGGCGCAAGGCGCCGCCGAGGTGATCGCTTTCGACATTGCGCCACAACGAATCGACCTGGCGATCTCGCTGGGGGCCGACCGGGGCATGGTGCCCGAGTCACCTGAGTGGGAAGAGCTGCTCCAGCCAGCGAACCTGCTCGACGTGGCGATCGACTGCATTGGCCTGGCCCGCTCCGTCAACAACCTGATCCGCATCACCCGCAAGCACCTGGTGATCTTCGGTGTGCCGCACGGCGAGATTCTTTACACGATGCAGGCATGGATGCGGGACCTGCGGATCGATCCCGCGGGTCCACGCACGGCGGAGGGTGCGCGCTACGCGGCCGAGTTGCTGACCTCCGGCGCGGTGCAGGTCGATGATTTCATCGGCGAACTGGAACCACTGGAGCGCTATGCCGAGGGCGTGCAGCGCCTGATCGACAAGCAGGCGGTCAAGGTTGGCTTCGACCCGAAACTGCTGCCCGAGGCCACTCCGTCCGCCGGATAGGCGCACGGGCCATCCGGAGCGAGGAAGAACGGCGACTTATCGCAACCCGGAAGAAGGCTGGAGCGGTCGAGGAGCGCATAGTGGGCAGCGGACAATCTGTCCGTACACTCAGGAGTTGCTCTCCCATGACGGTATCCGACCCACCTCAAGCCCT
>JAEZJB010000265.1 GCA_023415845.1 Chloroflexota bacterium
ACTGGCGCGATGCTGTCGGTGACTGGCTCGACGGCGGGTGAAACGGTTTCAGTCACCGCCGACGTTGTCTGGGTGATCGGCGCTGCCGTATCGGTCACCGGGTCGGTGACATCCGCAATCGGCTCGACGACCGGTTCCGTTACCTGAACCGCCGATTCGACGATGGGGGAGGTCGTTTCGACAGCGGGTTCCACCACATCGGCAACCGGTTCCGTCACCGGTTCCACCGTGTCGGTGACGGGCTCGACCACAGCTGCCGCGACCGGCTGCACGACCTCATCCACGACGGGCGCAACCACGGCGTCGACAACTGGTTCGGTGACCTGGGTGGTGGCGTCGGCAATCGGCTCGATCACATCCACTGCGGTCTCAACTGTGTCGTCCAGCGGATCGGTGGGAGCGTCGAGAATATCGAGGGGAGTCGCCGAGGCGGTCTGGGACATGGCGCAGAGCACGACGATCGCCGCGATGGCGATGGCCAGAAGCTGTGCGATTGAGCGATCTGCTCGTCCCATGGACCCTCCGCTCCCGTCCTGGCCGGTGGCCAGTGTGTGAAGCCCGGAAAACGTCATCTGCCTGGACGTATGGCCTGCATCTTCTTCCAGGATGCGCCAATTGGGCTCGCGAACGTCGCTGCCCTGTCCAGATATCTGCCGTTTCCCCTTGCATTCCAACCTACCGATACAAACCCGGGTCGGAAATGCCTCAAAAGTGCCAATTCAGGTCGATATCTTTCGAAGGGGCTAGTACGTCCATCGTGTTCGCCTCTGCCCCTGGCGCAAATTGGCACCGTTCGCGACCGCTTAATCCACGCTTGATTTTCGCGACCTGGAGTTTCGCTTCCATGAAACTGGTTGGTCCGGAGCGATCAGCCGACGACCGGATCAGTGCATGGAGCGACCGCATGAAGCGCACGGAAGAGTTCTACGAAGGTGATCGGGATCTCGTGCTGTCAGTCAATGGCCGAGGAGAAACCCTTCAGACAGTGATGCAACGCCGCCTCGATCGGCGGGCAATCATGCGAGCCGGGTCCGGGGCCGGACTCGTCCTGTCGTTGGGCCCAATGCTGGCCGCCGCTCAGGCAACGCCAGAAGCAACCCCCAGCGCCTCACCGGTTGCCGATGTGACCGCCGGACCAGAATTCGAGCCCATTTCGCTCACCGAAGGTGAAGAGCTGACGGTGGCCGCCAACCACGTTGCCGTCCCATTTCTGCGCTGGGGTGATCCCATCGTGGCTGGCGCGCCGGACTTCGATCTTGCCAACCAGAACGCTGAGGCTCAGTCGATGCAGGCCGGGTACAACTGCGACTGGATCGGATTCTTTCCGTTGCCGCAGGGTTCCACCACGTCGGACCATGGGTTGCTGGTGGTCAATCACGAATACACCAACCCCGAACTGATGTTCGCTGGCTATCTCACGCCCAACCCCGATTATGTGGAAGGCAGTGAGGATATCCCCGAGATGCTGGTCAATACATCGCAGGCCATTGTTGACACCGAACTGGCTGCCCACGGCCTGAGCGTGGTCGAGATCAAGCGCGACGAAAGTGGCGCTTGGGGCGTGGTGCTCGACGGCCCGTGGAATCGCCGGATCACCGCCACCACCCCGATGAAGGCCTCGGGGCCGGCGGCCGGTTCCCCGCTCCTGCAAACCAGTGAGGATCCCGAAGGCACCACCATCATCGGCACGCTCAATAACTGTGCCGGCGGCATGACGCCGTGGGGCACCGTGCTGACCGGTGAGGAAAACTTCAACCAGTACTTCGCCAATCTCGATCGGCTGGCCGAGGATGATCCGGTCCGGATTACCCACGAGCGGTATGGCCTGCCGGAAGGCCCATCTGCACGTCAGTGGGAGAACTTCTATGCCCGGTTCGACATTGGTCAGGAGCCAAACGAGCCATTCCGCTACGGTTGGGTGGTCGAGTTCGATCCCTACGATCCGGCGTCGACTCCGAAGAAGCGGACCGCCATGGGCCGCAACAAGCACGAAGGCGCCACGTCCATGGTTTCACCCGGTGGCCAGGTCGCCTTCTACTCCGGTGACGACGAGCGCTTCGACTACGCCTACAAGTTCGTCACGACCAACGCCTGGAATCCGGATGACCGCGCCGCCAATGCCGACCTGCTTGATGACGGCACCCTCTACGTTGCCCAGTTCCACGACGACGGCACCGGAACCTGGATTCCCCTCGTCTACGGTGAAGGTCCACTGACCGACGAGAACGGCTTCACGTCGCAGGCAGAGGTCGTCACCCTCGCCCGCCAGGCTGCCGACCTCCTCGGCGCGACCCGCATGGACCGCCCGGAGGACTTCGAGGGCAATCCGGTGACGGGCAAGGTCTATCTCGTCCTCACCAACAACAATCGGCGCACCCTCGAGGAGGCCGACGAGGCCAATCCGCGCGCTTCCAATTTCGCGGGGCACATCCTGGAGATCGTCGAGAACGGCAACGACCACGCTGCCACGACCTTCACCTGGGATATCTTCATCCTTGCCGGTGGCCTGGAGGACAGCGGCGTCTGGTATGGCGGCGAGCTGGAGGGCATCAGCCCGTTCGCGGCACCGGACAACATCACCTTCGATCGCACCGGCAACATCTGGATCTCCACCGATGGCCTGCCAGCCAACCTCCCCGGCAACGACGGACTTTTCGTGGCGGCCACCGAGGGTGAGTTCCGGGGGCAGTCGCGCCAGTTCTTCTCCACCGTCACCGGCGCCGAATGCTCGGGACCGGTGTTCAACCCCGACAACACCGCCCTCTGGGTGTCCGTGCAGCATCCGGGCGAGGGCGGCACCGTTGAGGAGCCAGTCACACTCTGGCCTGACGGTGAAGTCGCTCCACGTCCCACCGTGGTGCTGATCACCAACGTCGATCCGCTCAAGCCGGTTGGCGCCTAGCACCAGTCCACCATTTCCGGCGGGCGATCCCACGCCAGGCCCGCATTCCTTCCCTCTTCCTACCGGGGGCGGAGACCAGCGCTGGTCACCGTCTCTGGTTTCGGTTTTGGTCGCTGTTTCCCGCGAATGCTCTACCAACGTGCCAGGGATGGCCAATGGAGACCAGCCCCTTGCCCTTCACCAGTTGCCCAATGTTTGGAAGAATCCCTCAACAGGCATGCTGGCTGAGGCGTTGTGTCTGCTGCGACGCGGTAGCCGCATGGTGGGAAGGGACAATTCGTGATTCGATGTGGTTTGGTAGGAGTCAATACGTCGCATGCCGATGCGTTCTCCCGGCTGCTGAATGGCACATTCGACGTGCCGCCGCTCGTTGAGGGCGGGCAGATCGTCGCGGTCTGGCATGACGAAGGCCAGGAGGAACGCGCCCGCGAGCTGGCCGCCGCCCATCAGATCGGCCTGATCGAACCGGACCTCTCGCGGTTGGTAGATCAGGTCGATGCCGTGCTGGTGATCGACGACACCGGTGGCGGCGCGAGCCATGGTCGCCTGGCCACGCCGTTCCTCCAGGCAGGCCTCCCAACGTTCATCGACAAGCCGATGACTACGGAGTTCTCCGAGGCCGTGCGCCTGTTCGACCTCGCCGCCCGAACTGGCGCCCCGCTCCTCAGTTGCTCCGCTCTTCGGTTCGCGGCCGAACTGAGTGATGCGCGAGAAGACCTCGCTGAGATTGGCGACCTCTCGTCGGTCATCTCAACCGGCCCGGGCGACTGGTACTACTACGGCGTTCATGCCGTCGAACTGCTCGGCGCGGTTGCCGGAACGGGCGCGAAAACGGTCACTCGCCACGCCTTTCCCGACCGCGACGTGGTCGTGGTGGACTACGGGAATGGCCCAACGGGCATCGTGCAGACGCTCCGCGATGCGGCGTATGTCTTCGAACTCGTGGCGTACGGCAAGGATGGTCACGCCAGATTCGAGGTGCAGGACAGCACTGCCTTCTATGGCAACACCATGGCCGAGGTCGTCAAGATGGCAGAGACCGGTGTTGCACCGCTGAAACCGGAGCAGACCCTGGAAGTGCTCGCCATCCTCCAGGCCGGCCTGGAGTCGGCCGAGACCGGCAAACCAGCTCCGGTCGTCACCGCCGGTTGAAGCGATCCGCGTCGTAGGGGCAGTACATGGAACATGACACAGCAACACCTCGTATTGGAGTGATCGGGGCCGGCGGGATCGGCAAGACCCACCTGCGTACCTGGCGAACCCTGGGGCTATCGCCGGTGGCCATCGCCGACGCTAAACCGGATGTGCTGGCCGCTGCGGCCGAGGAGTATGGCGCCCAGCCATGGGACGACGGCTTCGCCCTGATCGCCAGTGGCACGGTCGATCTCGTCAGTATCTGCACCCCACCGGCCTTTCACGCCGCCCTCGCCATTGCCGCCCTGGAGGCCGGAGTTGGCGTGCTCTGCGAGAAGCCGCTCGCCACGTCGGTGGCGGATGCCGAGCGCGTGGTCGACGCCGCCGAGCGGACCGGCACGCTGATCGCCGTCGGGTTCTGCCATCGGTTCCAGCCCCAGATCGAGCAGTTGCGGGCGCTGATCACCGATGGCGAGCTTGGGGTGATCCGGGAGTTCCGCAATCGGTTCGCCGGGCACCTCCCCAACGTCGAGCGCACCTGGTTCGCCAACCCGCAGGTCGCTGGGGGCGGGGTGCTGGTCGATACCAGCGTGCACTCGGTAGACCTCTTCCGCTATCTCATCGGGGATCCCGTGCTGGTGCAGGCGGTCACGTCGACGGTTGAGTCACCGCTGGGACCGGCCCTCGAGGTCGAAGACACCGGCATCATCATCCTCCGCACTGCGGAGGGTGCGCTGGGAGTGATCGAGTCCAGCTGGCGGACGCCAGTTGGCGAGTGGACGTTGAGTGTCCACGGCACGGGTGGCTCGGCCGTCGTCGACTATGCCACAGGCACGCTCACCGTCACCCGGGCCGGTGCCGAACCTGCGTTGGTTGAGGTGGAGAGCGGCGACCGGTTTGAGCGCGAACTGGCCGATTTTGTGCGCTGCTGGCAACAGGGCGCAACACCTCGCGCCACCGTCCATGACGGCCTCGCCGCAACTGCGATTCTCGAGGCGGCCTATGGTGCTTCCTCGGCCTGAACCGAGGCTTTCACCTGTTTCTCCAGGGCGGTGAGTGTGTGATCTCACCGCCCTCACGGCATTACTTGTTCGTCATGTGGTCCATGGTCATCTGTGAGGTGCCGGTCGGTTCGATCACGATGATTCTTGGCACCTGATCGGCCTGCTGATAGGGATACGTCTCCATCGCCAGGTACTTCTCGGACATTCGGTTGAAGAATGTGTAGTCCGGGTCTTCCTCGATCGCCACGACCCGTCCCCGAACCTCGAGATAGCGGTAGGGGTTGGCAGGATCGACGATCGAAAGCGCGACCCGACCATCGCGTTGAAGATTCTTCAGCTTCTGGCCATTCGGCATCTGGCCAATTCGCAGGTGCGTTCCGTCCCAGCCGAACCAGACCGGGCTGACCTGCGGTGCCCCGCCGGGACCGATCGTCGCCACGTGAGCGAGGGCGTCGCTCGCCAGCAGGTCGAGATAGTCAGCCGGAATGACGTCAGATGCCGGTGATCCCGAAGGCGTCATACAGTTCAAACTCCCCTGCTTCGTCAGAGATATCCCGAGCATCGGCCAGGCTCTGGCTCGATCCTACCGCAGGCCACTCCGTGGCTACCCGTCATTTCTGCAGGGGGCCCGATCCAGCGGGCAAGGCCTGAATTGAATGCCCCTGACCTGCCTTGCCGGATACACTCCATCGGGAAAATGCTGGGTAGGGAGTAGGCGTGTCACAGATCGTTGAATGTCAGAACTTGAGTCGAACCATCGACGGCCGGAACGTGGTCCAGAATCTGGCCTTTTCCGTTCCGCCGGGAGCCGCGTTCGGGTTGCTGGGGCCGAACGGGTCGGGCAAAACCACCACCGTCCGGTTGTTGACCGGGCTCCTCACGCCGACCACAGGCTCGGTCTCGCTCTTTGGCGAACCACTTACCCGTGAATCGGCCGATCGGCTCCGCGAACGAGTCGGCGTCCAGACCGATACCAACCTCTACGAACTGTTGAGTGTTGGGGACAACCTGGCAATCTGGGCCGACCTGTATGGCATGGCGCCAGCGGTGCGCGACAAACGCATCGCGGACGTGCTGGAGACCTTCGACCTGCGGGACCGGATCGACAGCCCGGTGGGCACGCTCAGCAAGGGTATGCGCCAGAAGGTGGCCATCGCGCGGGCCATTCTTCACCAGCCCGACCTGCTCTTCCTCGACGAGCCAACGGCCGGACTCGATCCAGAGGCGTCCGATGACCTGATTGCCTATCTCCGGGAGATGATCGACAGCACTCGGACGACCGTGGTGATCTGCACGCACCAACTCTTTGGCCTCGAGCGCCTCTGCACGCATGTCGGGCTGCTCGATCGGGGCCAGTTGCTCCGCAGTGGTCCGGTCGAAACCCTGCTCGCGGAGACGTGGCCAACAGTCCGTGTCCGCATCGACGTGACCGGTGATCCGGCTGCGGCCCTGCAGGTGCTCGCCCGCCACCAGGTCACCGCCACCGAAACCGCGGGCACAATCACCGTCGAACTGGCTACGCCGGAGGGTGTGCCTGGGGTGGTCCAGGCCCTGGTCGATGGCGGATATGGCATCCGCTCGGTCGTGCCCGTCGTGCCCACGATCCACGACCTGTATTTCGCGACCATCGCTCCGGAGCGCGCCCAATGAACCGCCAGCGCGTTGCTGCCGTGGTGCGAAAGGACTGGCTGGAACTCCTTCGCAACCGGCAGGCCCTGATTCCGATCCTGATCGTGCCGTTGATCTTTGTCGTTGCGTTCCCGTCCGCCATCGTCCTCCTGGGGCGATCCGGGTTGCTCGCCGAACAAGGTGACATCAGGGATCTGCTCGACCTCTTCCCCAGCGACTTGTTGCCGGCTGGCTACGACGACACACAGGCAGCGGTCTATCTGGCTCTCAATTACATGCTGGCGCCCCTCTTCCTGATCATTCCGATCATGCTGGGGGCGATCTCCGCCTCGTCCAGCTTCGTGGGCGAGAAGGAACGACGCACTCTGGAAGGGCTGCTCTACACACCCATCACCAACATCGAGCTTGTTCTGGCCAAGGTGCTGGTCTCGCTGGTGCCGAGTGTTCTGGTCACCTGGCTGGCATTCCTCGTCTGCACCGTGATCGTCAACGTGCTGGGCTGGCCGCTGTTCGATGCCTGGTTCTTTCCGAACCTCGTCTGGCTGGTCATGGTGCTGGTCCTTGCTCCATTGATTGCGTTCCTCTCGGTCTTGCTGATTGTGGCCGTCTCCCAGCGCTCGGCGACCATGCAGTCGGCCCAGAATGCCTCGGTCTTCCTCGTCCTGCCGGTCATCGCCCTGCTGGTGTCGCAGTCGGCGGGCCTGATCTTCATCAATACCTGGCTGGTGCTTGTCGCCTCCGCAGTGGTCGCGGTGCTCGACGCCGTGCTCCTCTGGTTCATCGCCACCCGGTTCAATCGCGAGCAGTTGCTGTTGCGCATGTAGGGCCTGCCGCCGGTCGCGTCAGCGGGACCGCCCGGAACGGGCATTCAGTCTTTCCCGGCTGAATGCCCGTTCTCCCCCGCGGTTCGCCCTTCGGTAGCTCGGCAGTGTGTACGGACGAGCAATTTTCCCAGGAGTGGCGGGATTCGCGGCCTTCGATGCGTACGATAGGTACGCCGGGTCGGTGGTGTGCATGAACTTCACGGCCGCTCCTGGGCTGGGAGCCTCTGCCGACCAGGCGATGTGTGGGGGAAACGCTGCTCCCCTCTGGCTCCAGAGTCGCTGGAGGGAGCGGTTCCGCATAAACTCACGAACGGTCCGCACAAACTCCTCTCCAAAAAGCCCATGAATCCGGGCAACTTCGAGTTTGTGAGTTTTTGAGTTCGTGCAACGCGTTTCTCGGTCTGGCCGTCATGCTTCATTCCGCAGGGGTCAAAGTGCCCCGTTCGCAGCCGATCCGGAGATAATGCAGGCTGGTTATCTGAACACCACGAAGGAGTCCTGCTCGAATGCCCGCTTCGCTCGAACGTCGTATCGCCGCCGATGGCACCGAAACATTC
>JAEZJB010000276.1 GCA_023415845.1 Chloroflexota bacterium
ACCGGTGTGGTCTGCCCGGATTTGACCAGCGCCAGCTCGAACGGACGATCAATTGTGCCGCGAGAGACGACGATGCCTCCGTCCAGGCAGGCGAACCCGTTGATACGGTGCTTGCCGCTGGTGACAGGAGTTACGGTGCCATCACTCGCCGAAATCGAGAACACCTGCGTTTCGCCGGACTGAGAGGCCAGCGCCATGATGGTGTTCTCGTCAGCCCAGACGGGTCCGTTCTCGCCGCCAAGGGCGAGATCGCCCATGCCGGAATCGCCGAAACCGATGTCCGACGACTCGGTGAGGCACGTCAGACCCGATCCGTCGGACGCCACCGTAAAGATGCGATCGATCAGGTACGAACCCGTGCCCTCGTGCCCGACCAACGCAAGGCGAGTGCCGTCGGGGGACCAGGCAGGACTCCCGAGTCGACTATCGTCGGGGGTCACCTGCCGGAGGGGACCACCCGCTGCAGAGGTAATGTAGGCAACCTGGCGATTCCAGCGAAGGGCGCGGTCGGCGGTGCGGTTGCTGGCGAATGCAATCTCGGAGCCATCAGGAGACCAGGCTGGTGCACCATCGTTGGCGGGGCCGGTGGTCACCTGGGTCTGGCTGCCGTCTGCGAGGTTGGCGATCCAAATGTGCGCGAACTTCTCAAGGAATCCCTGGCCGTCGAAGCGGTAACTCACGCTCTGGATTACCCGCTCGTCGGCAATTGGCCCAACAAAGCTGGGAGCGGATGACTTCTCCTCATCCGTGGGTTCATCTTTGGCCACGAAAGCGATTTGAGATCCATCGGGCGACCAGGCCGGACTATCGGCACCATTTCGATGGGTGGTCCGCTGGATGGCCTCACCGCCGTCGATGGCGATCGTCCAGATTTGCGACGGTTTGCGCGACTTCGCTCCGCTAGCCGATGACTTCCCCTCCGAATTCGAGTCGGAGGAGGCCTCGGGGGTCGTGCCGGGACGATTGGAGACGAAAGCGAGTGACTTGCCATCGGGAGACCAGCGGGGACTCACGTCGCGATGCGAGCCTGAGGTGAGTTGGCGAGCGTTGGCGCCGTCGGCGTCAGCAACCCAGATCGCGGACCGATAGCCATCGAGATCCTGGTCGGCCTGGGATTGAACCCAGGCAATACGGGATCCGTCAGGAGAGGCCTGTGGATCGCCGACGACCACGAAGCGAAAAAGATCCTCGGCGGTCAGCGACCGTTTCGAATTCGACATGCCAGTGGGTCCTCCAGAGAAGGTCGTGCAATGGACGAGTGGAGCCATGGCGAGAGGGCGGCTCCGGCGACTGACCTATACTACGCGAGGTCGGAAACCATCGCGATCTCTATCGCCGCAGTTGGTTCCCATTACTCGCCCTTTCCTGCGGAGTGTTTGCCTGGTGTCCCGGAAGTACCCGCTCGACCTGCCAACAGATGATGATGTTGGCGGCGCGGGCAACAGGCCTGGGTGGGCGACGAGGGCAGCCGCTGGTGCGGCGGACCTGCTCCTCGACATCCGGGAATGGCGACTTCGACACCAGGACATCAGCAAGCTGCTGTTCGGGATTACCTGCATCACGATTGGCCTGCTCCTGGCGGCCGGTGCGGGCATCACGGACAACTACCTCCACCGCGGCGTCGAATCTGGCGCCACTCAACCTTATGTCGTGCAGCCTACTGGCAAAGGCCTGGCGACGAACATCGACCTGCGGGGCCTCGATCTTGCGCAGGTTGAGCAACTCGCCGACGTGCTTACTTCGAGCGGATTCCGGTATGTGAGACAGGACATTCGATGGTCGGACATCGAAGCGACGCGCGGAACGTATGACTGGAGCGCCTACGATCCGATTGTCTCGACGCTCGACCGCAATGGGCTGGACGTGATCGCGGTGATCGTCGACACGCCGGGATGGGCGCGAGGGATCGGCGAACTCGACGCGCCGAACGCTCCACCACGCGACCTCTCGATGTTGACCAGACTGATGTCGGAACTGACCCGCCACTATGTGGACTCGGTCGAGTTCGTGCAGCCGTGGGATGCTCCCAACCTGGCGGAAAACTGGGGGAACCGGACTGGCACCGGAACTGACTATGCCCCGATGATGGCTGCCTTCATGGCGGGGGCGAGAGATGGCAACCCCAACGCACGGGTACTCTCGCCAGAGTTATCGATATGGCCCAGCACCTCGGATGGACAAACCGACCTCGACTTCATATCTGCGATGTACCGGGCGAACGCAGGAGATGCGTTTGACGTGCTGGCGATTCGGCTCGACGGGGGTGTGAACTCGCCTGACGACCGGCGAGTGACGCGGAACCGGCCCGGGTTTTCGCGAGCCATCCTGTTCCGGGAACTGGTGGTCCAGAATGGCGACGTGGCAAAGCCGATCTGGGCGACGTCGTTCGGGTGGGCGAGGAGCGAATCGGTCGACGCCGAGAAGCAGGCAGAATTCGTGGAGCGCGGACTGGAGCGAAGCTGGTCGGAATGGCCGTGGATGGGGCTGATGATCAACTGGTCGTTCATCGCGCAGGAAGGCTCACCGAGCGCCGCATACTCGATCATCAGTCCACAGGGGACCGCGACGCCTTTGTTCGAACGGCTCACCTCGCCGGAAGTAGTGGGAAGAAGCCGGATCGCCAATACCGGCTTCGCGCCAATGAACGCCCAGTCGGTGCGGACGAGCGGCGCGTGGGACCCGCAGCACCTCGAGGGTCGGACGCTGCTGACCTCCCGGCAGGTAGGCTCGACGGTGACGATCGAGTTCCAGGGAACGGGGCTGATCGCGTTCATCCGGTCCGGTCCGCAGGTTGGACTGTCCCGGATCGAGATCGACGGAGAGGTCATTCCCGGCGGCGCGGTCGAAGATGACGAACTCTGGGATTTGTCGGTATTTCCGACGACGCAGGACCTGCCGCGTACGCTCGTCACCGGACTGGACGATGAGCGTCACGTGATGGTGATCACGCTCGTCGATTCGGGAGAACTGACGCTGGGGGGATTCGAGATCACCCGGGATGCGCCATTCGTGTGGCCGATCGTGCTGATGGCGGTGGGGGCACTGATCAGCCTGTTCTTTGGCATGCGATCGATCGCCTACCTGTTTGCGGTCCGGTCGGGGCTCCTGCGACGGCCGACCGATCCCGGCGTAGACCCGACCCTGCCGCAACTCACCAACTGGCGGCCCGACCGGCGCCTTGGCTAACGCCGGGCGAGTGTCCGTTCAGCAGAAGGTTGCCCCAGCACAGTACACTAGCCCGGATGTGGCCCTCCGACGGGTCATTGTGCCTGTCTGCCGGGATTCCTTCCCTTCCACAGAGTTGCCCATGGATCTCGAGACACCTGTAGTTCCGCGCCCAACCGGGCGGGGATCGACCGAGCAAGTCAACATGGCTCGCGCGATCGATCCCAACGCAGACGCAACGCAACCTCCGCAGGAAGAGCCGCCTTCGCTGGGACGACGGTTGCTGCAACCCCGTACGCTGATCTCGTTCGGGATCGCGATCCTGGTGATGGGACTCCTGATCAGGGGACTCGACATCTCATTTTCCGAGGTGTGGACGCAAATCAAGGGGGCGGACAAACCCCTGCTGGCGGCCGCCTTCGCTGCATATTATGTCGGGATCCTACTGCGGGCGATACGCTGGCGCATGATGCTCGAACGAGCCGGCGTCACGGAAGAAGCGGGCCTGACCGTGCCGAGCGTGGCTTCCACCTGGCAAATGATCGTGCTGTCGCTCTTCGTCAACTGCATCGTGCCTGCGCGGCTGGGTGATGCCTACCGAAGCTTCCTGCTGAAGGACCGCAACAAAGTCTCGTTCGGCGTGTCGTTTGGGACGATCCTGGCGGAACGCCTGATCGATGTTGTGGTGATGGTCGGCGTCGTGCTGGTCGCCGGGATGTTGGTGTTTGGCACGCACGCGCCGGGCCGAGCGGAACAGGCCTTCCTCCTGGGAATGGCGGTGGTGGTGCTGGGCGTGGTGGGGGCAGCATGCCTCTATCTGATGCGGGACCGGATCGAGCGAATGCTGCCCGACCGATTTTCCGGGCACTACAAACGGCTCAACCAGGGGATCTTCGCTATCCTCTCGCGGCCACTACCCTACATGGGCCTTGGGGTGTTTGTGTGGCTGCTCGATGGACTGCGGGTCCTGTGGGTGGCGCAGTCGCTCGGGGCAGAACTGACGTTCTCGGAAGCAGTCGTGGTGGCGCTGCTGAGCGCGCTGGTCACGATCATTCCGTTCACCCCGGCCGGAGTGGGATTCGTCGAAGGCTTCATGATCTGGATCCTTCCACAGTTCGGAATCGCCCAGAGCACGGCAGTCGCGATCGCGTTGCTGGACCGCTCGATCACGTTCCTGAGCCTGATCGTGG
>JAEZJB010000290.1 GCA_023415845.1 Chloroflexota bacterium
CCAAACGCCGTGATCTCGCTCAACTATTTCTCGACGACGGGGTGGACGCCGCACTGCCAGAACCGGAGCGATCAGTCGTCGACCTCGCCGCGAAAGTCACGACGAATCCGGAGAGCCTCTCTGCCGCGGATCTGAAGCCGCTACGCGATCAGGGTCTGAGCGATCTGGAGATTCTGGACGTCATCAACTACGCCGCCTTTTTCGCCAATGCAAACCGATTGATGCTTTCCCTCGGGGGCCCGGTCAGCGAGGCGGAGTGGATAGACGGTCCGGATACAAACCGATGACAGAATCGAATCATATTGGGTGGACACTCGATTTCCTCGATTGGGTGCCATGGGTCGAAACGGTTGACGAAGCAGGGGTCACACCCGATCAACGGATCGCCATCGACTCCACACTCGGATCCCGTGCCGGATCAACTTATTACGAAACTCTCGCCAACGACCTTGAGACCGTCAGGACCCGGACGATCCTGTTCAGTGACATTTTCGAGAGTCAGGGCGGTGCCCCGCGTGCCGATCGGGAATTCGCCGCCACTGCGACCTCCCGAATCAATGGGTGCGTCTATTGCGCCTCCGTCCACGCTCGACTCTATCGAAACTTGACCAAAAAGCAGGATGTGATTCAGCATCTTCTCGACGAAGGCATCGAGACGTCTCTTCCGCCTCGCGAGCGCGCAATCGCGGAACTCAGCCGGAAGCTGACAATGAACCCGGAAAGTCTGTCGCCTTCAGATCTGGAACCGCTCCGAGCAGAGGGCTTTACCGATCTCGACATCCTGGATCTGATTCAGTCGGCAGCGATCTTCGCCAATGCGAATCGCCTCATGTTGTCATTGGGTGAACCCGCACTCAAGCAGTAGCCACCTTCCCGTCAGCAGTACGGGAGACCGAAGGGAACAGGGAACTTCACCTGTTCCCTTCGATTTCGCCACCCAGACGTCCACACATGCCATCGTCTACCATGTACGTGCAGACATTTCGACCAGAATCGTCGTAGAATGTCCGTACGAATTCGAGTGGTGCTACGGGCCTGTAGCTCAGCGGAAGAGCAGGGGGCTCATAACCCTTTGGTCGCAGGTTCGAACCCTGCCGGGCCCACCAGTCTCCGGCCTAAATCCATTCGGGCATGATGGAAGCCCGCTCAACACGATGAGGTGTTCGTGGTAGAAACCAGTTCCTCCCCGTCTCACGATCCGATCCAGAAGAGCCGTGAACTCGCGGTCGCTATTGCCGATGTCATCTCGGAATCTCCCGCGAGCGACACCACGGTGATCGACATTCACGAACTGTCGCCAATCGCCGATTTCTTCGTGATCTGCTCCGGAGAGAACGAACGGCAGCTTCGGGCAATCACTCGCATGCTGCTCGACGACCTTGGCGAGCAGGGCATCGATCCGGTGCGTGTCGAGGGCGAGCCGGTCTCGGGGTGGATCCTGATGGACTTTGAGGATGTCATCGTCCACATCTTTGACGCCGAGCTCCGCGCGTTCTACAACCTCGAAGAGCGCTGGGCCGATGCTCAGGTATTGCTTTCCATTCAGTAGGAAGGGTCCGCGCACGACTGATGTCGTGACCATCGGCTGGCACAGGGGTGAAGCCGCCGAACCAGATGCAAGAGGAGGCCGTCTGTCGTGATCAAGAATGGACCCGTAACGTTTTCCATTGGCGCAATGCTGGGCGCACTGGCCGGGTTTGTATTGGGCGCATTCCTTGGGAAATACGCCTTGCATCTGGTCTCCATGCTGATCGGAGTGGTCGATCGTCGAGCCAGTTCCGACGAGGATCGGTTGCGATTTGAGGTGTTACTCCAATAGAGGCATCTCGATGCAAATGAATGGACGAAGCGCCGGCCGGATAATCCGACCGGCGCTTTTTGGGCTTCCAGAGGGGCTGTCTATGCCGGCAGTGATGCTCGATCGATCCCTGGCACGCCGAACCCGGACGTGAGGTCAAGGACTTCGCCTCGGACCTTCGCCTTGATGTCCTCGTCGTCCGGAGCATGGAGAACTCGCGAGATCATGTCCACGACCTGGACGCAGTCGTCCACTCCGAATCCGCGGGTAGTCACCGCTGCAGATCCGATACGGATGCCGCTGGTTTGCATCGCCGATCTGGTTTCGCCAGGGATCGTGTTTCGATTGGTGGATATCCCCACCTCGTCGAGAACGCGCTCGGCCTTCCGACCGCTGATCCCGATCGATCCAACATCGAGCAGCATCAGGTGATTGTCGGTTCCGCCCGACACAATGCTGATCCCACGGTCCATGAATGCTTCGGCCATCGCTTTCGCATTGGCCACGACCTGGGCAGCGTAGTCCTTGAACGATGGCTGCAGCGCCTCGCCAAAGGCAACGGCCTTCCCGGCGATCACGTGCATCAATGGGCCACCCTGCATTCCCGGGAACACGGTCTTGTCAACAACTTTCCCGTATTCCTCACTGGTCATGATGAATCCCGACCGCGGACCACGCAGCGTTTTGTGGGCAGTCGAGGTGGTAATGTGCGCGTGCCCGATCGAGGTCGGGTGCTGGCCACCGGCGATCAGGCCCGCGATATGCGCAATGTCGGCAAAGAGGTAGGCTCCCACTTCGTCGGCAATCTCGCGGAACCGCTTGAAGTCGATCGTTCGGCTATACGCGCTGGCACCTGAGATGATTGCCTGGGGTCGAACCTCCTTGGCTTTCTCGAGCACCTTGTCGTAGTCAATCAGCCCGGTCTCGTGGTCCACGCCATAGAAGTGTGCCTCGAAGAATCGACCTGAAAAGTTGACGTCCTTGCCATGGGTCAGGTGGCCACCTTCAGAGAGATTGAGACCAAGGATTTTGTCGCCCGGATTGAGGAGCGAGAAGAACGCTGCCAGATTCGCACTGGCGCCGGAGTGTGGCTGAACGTTGACATGTTCAGCGCCGAAGAGTTCCTTCGCCCGTTCGATCGCGATGATCTCCACTTCGTCCACAAATTCGCAGCCACCATAGTAGCGCTTGCCCGGAAGTCCTTCGGCGTACTTGTTGGTGAGCACTGTCCCAACGGCTTCGAGCACCGCCTCGCTGACGTAGTTTTCGGACGCAATCAACTCGATGCCGTCGACCTGTCGTCGCCGTTCGCGACCAATTGACGCAGCGATTGCCGGGTCGGCCTGGGCCAGCACATCCAGAGTCAGCGTGCTCATGAACACCTCGAGTGTCGTAGTTCAACATGTGGAAAATCAAAGGGGATTGCGCCGGAATCTGGCCTCGAACAACGGCAGAAACGCGCACTCCGAGTGTACCATGATGCCTGTCTACGACCCCGACTTGAGCCGAGTGTACAGGGAAGATGATGCGAGTTCTGGTGACCGGAGGAGCGGGCTACATTGGCAGCGTCGCAGTTGCGCGTTTGCTCGAGCGT
>JAEZJB010000354.1 GCA_023415845.1 Chloroflexota bacterium
CGCGCGGCTTCCAGGGAACCTACTTCGGTACCACCGGGAAGATCGAGGGCTACACCATCAATGGCGAGCCAATTGACTATCCAGAGAAGGCGCTGGCTGACCAGGCACCCGGCGGTGACGGTCCCCAATGGACGCTCGAGTACGTAACCGAGCCGCACCGCGGCATCATGGAGCAGCATGTCTTCAACGACATCATGAATCTTGTGATGTGGGTCAAGGAAGACAAGCCTTCGCCGGTCACCGCCGAACACGCTCGCCACGTCATCGAGATCATCGAAGCGGCCTACACCGCCGCCGAAACCGGCCAGACCCAGAACCTGACCACAACGTTCTAGGCCATTCCAACTCCGGTCGGGATTGATCACATCTCCGGACACCAAAAACCGCGGCGCCTCCTGACTGGAGAGCCGCGGTTTTCGTGCTGCCAGGGTGACCAGACCATTTGCACGCTAGCCTGGTCACCCGGACAGCCAGTGAGGAGGGAATCAGGCAGCGAGGTCGCTTTCACGACGTTCGCCAGCGTCAGTGATCGTGGGGAGAAGAGGTCGCCGCAGGATGTCTTCAGCGGCGGACACGGCCTCGTCGGCAATCTGGCGGTCCTCACGCGCTTCTCGCCAGGTAGCAAACCGTTCGACCATCCGACCGATCAGTCCAGTCGTTACCAGGGCTCGGACGCCCATATAGAGGGGATCTGGCTGAAGGGCGTCCATCACCTGGTAGTCGTCAAGGTGGTTGATCGTCGGCTTCCTTCGAGCAGGAGACGAGTCGCGATGGGAGGTGGCCAGGTCGGCAATTGCGCTGCTGGGCAGGGGGATAAACATGGCGAAGACTCCGGTTGGAATTCAGGCAATGGGTAGCAGGGTTCGCAACCAGCGGACGATTCGCGACTGGCGCCCCGGCCCGCTTCGCGACGGCGACGGCTCCAGCGAAAGTCCGTAGGCGGCTGACATCGAGTGGAGCGCATCGGTGGCGGAATAGGGAAGCATCTGGCAATCCTTTCAGGTCGGGGCATGAAGCCCGGCTCGAACGTCTGATGCCAGATTAGGGAGTTGGAGGATGTAATCCATCCAACAAAGGTTAGGTTTGGGGTTTAGTGGGGGTTTAGCCGTCGGGCGTCAGATCAACTGCAGAGAACGGGCTGTCGCCACGGCCTCGGTCCGGTTGCGTGCCAGCAACTTGCCGGTGATCTGGTGAACGTGAGCCTTGACAGTCCCTTCGGAGATGAAGAGCGCTTCGGCAATTGCACGGTTGGACTGACCGGCCGCCACGAGGCGGAGGATTTCAAGCTGACGGGAGGTCAGGGATTCGGGCAATGCCTGCACGCTGGGCTCGACCGGATCGACGCTGGAGGACATTCTCGCCAGAATATCGCGCACGAACTGACGATCGATATCCGACATTTCCCGACCACGCAGCAGGTCGCGGAGCATTGGCGCCAGGTCGGCTCCCTGAGAGAGGAAGACCTTGACGAAGCCTTCGATCCGCGCCCCGGCGATCGCCCGGCACAGCGCTGCCTGGGCGGCAGCCTCGTTGCCGAGCCGCTGTTGTACGACTGCCTGTAGCAGCAGCACCTGAAGCGCCCGGAAGTAGCGCCCACCTGCCTCGGCCTCATCCAGCAGGCGATCAAGCAGGCTCAGGGTGGCGAGTGAAGGGTCGGTTTGGGCCATGATGCGGGCGAACGTCAGTTGTTCGTCTTCACCGCGCGTCAGGTCAGCGGCATCGTCCACAGTGAACCCGCTGCGACGTGCCCATCGCTCCGCCGCCAGCAGGTTTCCCTGGAGCAGGTCCAGCCGAGCCTGACGCCAGCCGCGGATGGTCTGCGGAAACACATCCTCGGCCCGACGGGTTTTCTCGGTGGCCGCTTCGAAGTTGCCTTCCAGCGCGTACAGGATTCCAAGCGCCGCATAGGCGTTCATCAGGGTTTTGGCGTCGGCCTCACGTTGCACAACCGGCAGGGCTTCATCGAGGCTCGCCCGAGCGCCAGCGAAGTCGCCGCGCTCGATCTGGATTTCCCCGCGGGTCACCAACAACGCCGCCCTCGTCGCGCTGGTTTCCTGGCTGGAATCCAGGCGCGCAAGGTCCTCTTCGACGATCGCTTCGGCCTCCCGCAACCGGCCCTGGGCCAGCCGGGCAAGCGCGCCATACCGCGACCCCCACCGGGCTGCCTGGTCGTTGCCATGCAGCCGACCGAGTCGTGCGGCTTCGGCGAACGCCTCGGTTGCCTGGTCCAGGTCACCAAGCGACCACCACGCAAATCCCATGCTGAGCAGGATGTCTCCGGCCACGCGGGGTTGACGCAAGGGATCGAGGAGGGCACTTGCCTGCTCGCCAAAGGTGATTGTGGCGGCGTGGTTTCCTCGATAGGCCGCCAGGCGCGCCTGGACCGCGAGAAGTAACCCCTGAGACTCGGGGTCGAGGTTGTCCACATTCAGGGCCCGCTGCAAGAGGCGGTCGGCCTGGTCCAGCCGTCCCAGGCTGGTGAGTGCCCACGCCTGAACCCGGAGGATGTCGCCATTCCGCATCGAATCCTCAGGCAGTTGATCGATCCACTCGACGAGTTGGGTCGCCCGCCCGCACGTGAACATCAGCGAATCGGCTGCCGCCGCAATCAGGGACTCCGCTCGGCCCGTCTCACATGCCTGCAGGGCATGATCGATGGCCTCGACCATCTGCCCGTTGCGCTCGAACCATTCAGACGCGCGGCGGTGGACCTCGGATTGCCGCGGCCACGGCAACTGCGAAAACTCTTCACGCAGCACATCGCGGAAGAGGGGATGGTAGCGATACCAGCGATGCTCGGCATCAAGCGGGGTCAGGAAGACATCGGCATTTTCCTCGTGCAACCATGTCTGGCTACCGGGAATCTGCGTCACCTCCGCTGCCAGACCGGCACACACCTGGTCGAGCACGCTGGTCTCCACCAGGAAACGATGACGGTCCGCATCGAGGTAATTGAGGACCTCTTCCCGGAAATAACTCGAGATGTCGGGCAGGGTTCCCCGCAGGCGCCCGGCGGCGAGATCGTTGAGCGCCGTCAGGCTGGCAAGGCGCAGGCCCACCACCCAGCCCTCGGTTCGCTCGACGAGCTGCTCGACAACCTCATCAGCGCCTACCGGCAGGCCACGTTCCCGAAGCAACTCCCTGGTCTCGTCGATCGTGAACGCGAGATCCGTGACGCGAATGCTGGCGACCGCTCCCGCGGCCCGCAACCGCGCGAGGGGAAGGCGCACCTCGCCCCGCGTCGTGACCACGATATGAACCCACGACGGCATGCGCTCGACCACTCGCGCCAGTGAACGCATCTGCTCCGGACCGGTGAGGAGGTGGAAGTCGTCGAGCACAATGGCGGTCGGGCCGGGAAGATCCTCGATCGCCGAAAGAATCGCTTCATCGATCGCTCGCTCGCCGACCAGTTCAGGCGAACGCAGCATGACCAGCACGTCGTCCAGTCGCATCGGATGAATGTGTGCCAGCGCCGATGCCACCGCCTGGAAGAACAGGAACGGGTCGTTATCGGCCTCGTCGATTGACACCCACGCTACTGGCAGATCGGCCTGTTGTGCCCATTCGGCCACGAGGGTGGTTTTTCCCCATCCGGCAGGGGCCGAGACCACAACCAGGCGAGCCTCCGTGGCCGCATTCATCCGTGCGACCAATCGGGGTCGTGAGACTCCGTTGACCGGGGGAACCTTGATCTTCGACTGACGCATCACGCTTCGCCAGGTTGTCAGGGCCGGCGAGGCTTCTTCAATCACCATACAGCCATCCTAGCAAACGCAATCAACGCCTCCACCAGACAGCCGGGCAGGCGAAGATAGTCGGTCTCCCGAGCGACGCCACGACGTTGTCAAACTGCCACAGGCCTGTGACCGATTCGCCACATCTTTTCCCGAGAACCGCCACGTTCGCCCGCCACAATTCTGCCCGGGGAGCCGACCCTTTTCGCCCATCATCACGTCTGTGTTGGAGAGAGTAGATGTCAACAGTTCAGCATGCCGACCTCCGCGCCGAGCAACGCCGGAGAGTTCCCGCCGCCCTGGAGGCGATTGGCCTCAGCAAGGTCTATGGCCACGGTTCGACAGCGGTCACTGCCCTCGACGATGTGACCGTGTCGTTCGCGCAGGGAGCGTTCACCGCCATCATGGGTCCGTCCGGGTCCGGCAAGTCCACGCTGATGCATTGCGTTGCCGGTCTGGACTCTGCCACCAGCGGTGACATCCTGCTGGGCGATGTTCGTCTTTCCGACCTTGACGATACCGGGCGGACGCTGCTCAGGCGCCAGCGCATTGGCTTCATCTTCCAGTCGCTCAACCTGCTTCCGGCATTCACCGCCCGTCAGAACATCCTCCTTCCCCTCGATCTCGCGGGTGCCCGTCCCGACCAGGCATGGTTTGACGAACTGGTAACCACTCTCGGCCTGGTCGACCGGCTCGATCATCGACCAAGTGAACTTTCAGGTGGCCAGCAGCAGCGAGTCGCCATCGCCCGCGCCCTGCTGCCCCGGCCCGACGTGGTGTTCGCCGATGAGCCGACGGGCAACCTCGACCGCCGCAGTGGCCAGCAGGTGCTGGCAACCTTGCAGGCGATCGTCCGCCGCTCCGGGCAAACGGTCGTCATGGTCACGCACGACCCCGGAGCTGCCGCGTGGGCAGACCGCGTGCTGATGCTCCGTGATGGCCAGATCGTGGACGACCTGGCGGAGCCAACCACCGACCGCATCATTTCGGCCCTGACGACCCTGGAGGAGCTGGCGTGATCTCTCTCTCCTGGCGTCAACTCATCTCCCAGCGGCGACAACTGCTCGGTATCGCCCTGGCTATTACGCTCTCTGTTGCGTTTCTCGTCATCACGCAGATGACCGGCAGCACGCTTCGCAACGGATTCGAGCAATCGGTTGGCCGCAATTACCAGCACATCGATCTCGCGCTGACCCTCGCCGGTGACAGCCGCGCGTTCTCACCCGCTGATCTCGCGGCGATCGAGGATGTACCGGGCGTCTCCGTGAGCCAGCCCGCCGATTCGTTCGGCCTCACCTATGCCTATCAGGGCACCAGTTCATTTTTCAGTCTGGCCCGGACCCCGGACGCTGGGGCCCTGAAAGAGGCGCTGGTCCTCGACCGGGGAAGCTGGCCGAACGCCACGACCGACATTGTGCTGGTGGACCGGGTGGCACGGGACGCCCGCGTCGATGTCGGTGACACGATCGACGCCTTCCTGCCGCCGGACTCCACCGCCACCACCCTGACCGTCGTTGGCATCTGGTCTGGCGAAGGTCATTTCGGGGGCGATTTCATCGATGGCTTCGTCTCCGACCTGACCTGGAACGATGTCGCCAGCAGCGTCTGGGTCTCGGGCATCTATGTGACACTCGATGAGGGGGCGGACATCGAGGCGGTTGAGGCTGCGCTCTCCAACCTGAGTCTTCCCGCCTATTCGGTGCAGACGCGAGCCGAACTCGTCGACGTCGAAATGCAGGACGCTGCGGTCGAACTGGCCATGCTCAACACCGGTGTGACTGCCTTCGCCCTGCTGACCATCATCGTCGCCTCGCTGGTGGTCTCAAACACCTTCGCCATCCTGGTCGCGCAACGAACGCGCTCCATCGCCCTGCTGCGATGTGCCGGGGCCACGGCAGGACAGGTGCGCCGCCTGGTCCTGATCGAAGCCCTGCTGATCGGAGCCCTCGCCGGTGCGCTCGGGGTTGGCGTGGCCTGGCTGGGAGGCACCGCCCTACTCGCCATCATCCACGCCCTCTGGCCCCCGGATTTCCTGCCCCGGACGGCGGCGATGCCAGCCACTGCGCCCTTCATCGCGATCCTCGCTGGTGGTCTCCTCGCCGTCGCCTCGGCCTGGTTGCCTTCCCGCACGGCGATGCGAATCGACCCACTCGTGGCGTTACGCGCATCGAACACCGTCGAATCCCCGCTCTCACCAACCCTGAGAACCGGGTTGGGACTGGTCGGCATCTTCCTGGGAGGCGCCATCCTGGTTGGTGGCATGGCCATATCGTGGGGAGGTAATCCACCGATCGGCACGCTGATCGGCATTGCTGGAGGGACGGTTTCGTTCGGCGGGGTGGTGCTCTGTGCCTCTACCTTCGTGCCAGCGATCGCCAGGCTGTTCGGGACACTTACCGGCAGGATCGGCGGCGTTCCGGCCAGGGTTGCCGCGACCAACGCGATTCGTAACCCCCGCCGGACCACCGCGACGGCCATCGCCCTGGTGATTGGCGTGACGCTTGTCGCCATGATGATGGTGGGAGCAGCGTCGCTCCGCCAGACGCTGGTGGGCAATATCGATAGTCGCGCGCCGATCGATTTCCAGGTCAGTTTCATCGACGAAAGCGATCGTGGAATTCGTGAGGCCTACATCACCGACCTCACGAGTCTTGACGGTGTCGCGGCCGTGGCGACGATCGCCGTTGGAGACACCGCCTTCATCGATCCTGCTACCGGACTGGAAACCACCACCAGCCTGCGAGTCCTCGAGCCGGCAGCACTTGACGGGGTCTGGCGGGACAGCGACCCGCTTCCGCTCGCTTCGAATTCGGTCGTGGCACCGGTGTGGCTGCTCGAATCGCTCGGTGTGGAAGATGGTGCCAGCGTGACGATGGTGGTGGCTGGCGTTCAGTCGACCGTGACCCTGGTCCAGGACCCCCGCACCGATGATCCGACCGCGGTGCCCGCCATGATCCCGAATGGTGCTGACTTCGAACCGTCGGTGCTGTGGATTGGCTACGAGCGGGATGCCGACGCCAACGAAATCGTTGACGAGATCTTCACGCTGGCCGACCAACATGGCGTCCTGCTCCAGTCGCTTGACGTCCACGATTATCGCCAGTCACTCGAATCCGCGCTCGATACGATGCTGCTGATCGTCGTCGGTCTGCTGGCGGTGGCAATCGTGATCTCACTGATCGGCGTGACCAACACGCTCTCACTGTCGGTGCTGGAGCGCACCCGGGAGTCTGCCCTGTTGCGGGCACTGGGATTCACGCGGAAACAACTCCGCTGGTCGCTGGCAGTGGAGGGCTTGCTGCTCGCCGCCGTCGGAACCAGCATTGGAATCGTGATCGGCATCGCCTACGGGTGGATCGGCACGGTCACGCTGGTGGGCGACACATTCACTCCGGCGCTGGCCATTCCCTGGGGACGCCTGGGCATGCTCGTGATCATCGCGCTGGGCTGCGGACTCCTGGCATCGGTGTTGCCGGCGCGCAAGGCTGCCGAAGCCGATCCGGTCGTCGCCCTCGCCGATCGGTAACGTTACAAGCTGGTGTGCGAATCTGGCGGAGGTGACTGGTATCATCCCCTTCACTGGATTCGTACGCCGCCGGTTTGTGTCAGGAATGCTTCGTGGTCATCATTCGCCCGCTCGTTGCCGCAGATGAACCCGCATGGCGGGAGCTCTGGCAGGGGTACCTCACCTTCTACCAGGCTGAACTGTCCGAGGATGTCACGGCGACCACCTGGGCGCGACTGGTTGGGGACACGCCTCACTATCTCGGGTACGTGGCCGAAGAAGACCGTGAGGTGGTGGGCATGGTGACGGTGGTGGTGCATGACTACACCTGGTCCACCGCACCCGCCGGTCTGCTGCATGACCTTTACGTGAAGCCGGAGGCACGCGGTGGCGGCATTGGCCGCGCGCTGATCGACGAGGTCATCGCCCTTGGCCGCGACGAGGGCTGGAGCCGGGTCTACTGGATGACCAAAGAAGACAATTCCACGGCTCGCCGGCTCTACGACAGCTACACCCCCGCTGACGGTTTCGTCCGTTACCGAGTCGCCCTTCCGGAGTGAATCATGTCCCACCCGCTTGGACTTCCGCTGCCAGACTGGACACCGCGTCCCGTGCCGGAACGCATCGTGCTGCAGGGCCGCTCGGTGCGCCTGGAGCCCCTCGACCTTGACCGGCACGAGGACGCTCTCTGGGCCGCCGCACAGGCCGCGAACGACATTCCCGGGTTCTGGACCTACCTCTCCTACGGTCCGTTCAGCGACCGGGAATCATTCCACCAGCACCTGGCGAAAAATGCCGCGTCAAGCGACCCGCTCTACTTCGCGGCCGTCGACCAGGCATCGGGGCAGGCGGTCGGTGTCGCCACCCTGATGCGCATCGATGCCGCCAGTGGCGTGGCTGAAGTCGGGCACATCTGGTTCGGGCCAGAACTGCGCCGGTCGACCGCCGCCACCGAGGCGATCTACCTGTTCGCGAACTACATCTTTTCCGAACTGGGCTATCGGCGCTTCGAATGGAAGTGCAACGACCTGAATGCACCGTCGCGGCGAGCGGCCGAACGCTTTGGCTTTCACTACGAAGGGACGTTCCGGAACCATCTCGTGATGCGCGGTCACAGCCGTGACACTGCCTGGTACGCCATCATTGATGAGGACTGGCCACTCGTCCGCGATGCCTTCATCGCGTGGCTCGACCCGTCGAACTTCGACGCCGACGGCCAGCAGATCAGGCGGCTGGAAGAGGTCCGCAGGGCGCTGACGACGGAACCAGATGACGAACGGTTCCCCACCGCTGCCGGATAGGCATGGATCGCCGATTTCGGTCTGCCTGCGAAGGAACGAACCCGGCAGGTGACTGGCCCCGTCGATTGGCCACCGGCCGATAGATCGATGGCGGACAAATCGGACCCATCCCGCGCAGGACGGGACCGACTCTCAGTTCAGTGGGCTACGCAGAGCCATCCGGCCCTCGGATCAGGATCTACCAGGGGACCGAGAGTCCCAGCCGGATGAGCTTCGGCTCCAGCTCCCGGGCCTCACGGCCAATCCGGTCGGAACCATCCTTCGCCGAGGTGGTGATCAGGCCCGCCTCCCGCGCGGCCGCGACTGCGCCCGCCGAATCACCCGCGATCAGCGAGGTGATGATCGCCAGCTCGGCTTCCGAGAACTGGGTCGTGTTCATGCGGTAATCGATAAAGGCTTCCCACGCCACCGGCACCCACTTCGCGACGATCTCTTCGCCAATCGTGTGGGCGAACTCCCGGATTTCCCATTGCGCATGTGAATCCATCCGCAACGCGAGAAAGTGCAGGAGGTTGTGGAGGTTCGTCTTCCAGTAGGCCTCGGTGTAGGTCGAAAGCGGCAGGTCCTTGCGCGCCTGCTCCCGGGCGACGCCGGCTTCCAGGCGTTCGTCGTAGACCCGGCGAGAGAGTTCCTGCAGTTCGGCTTCGCGCGCGGTGAGGATCGCTCCGGCGATGGCATCGAGCGACCCGTCGCTGCCCTGCCTGTTCCCGGTCGACTGCAGTCGCCATTCGTCAGGCGCGGTGACGGCAGCGGAATCGATCGCAACCGAATACCGGGTCGAATATTCATTGACCGAGGCAGTGCGATGCCGGATCCACTGCCGCCAGATGTCCATTGGCACGCGGACGTGGAACTTGATGTCGGCCATCTCGAACGGCGTGGTGTGCGAATGCCGCAGGAGATACCGAATCAGCGCGCGATCTTCTCGCACCCGCTTGGTGCCCGACCCGTAGGAGACCCGGGCCGCCTGCACGATCGAGTCGTCGTTACCCATGTAGTCGACAACGCGCACGAAACCGTCATCGAGCACCTTGAACGGCTTGCCGAGGATGGCATCCAGTTCCGGAACGGAAGCGCGGGCGATCATCGGTGATTCATCGTGTGTTGTCATGCTGGGTCTGTCCGCGATAACCATGGCGTCGCTCCGGGTGAAGCCAATCCTCATTCAAGCCTCTAGTGTACGTACACTTCATTCCAAGTCAAGCGGTCATGGCTCAGCTTCGTCTGCCATTCAGCGACGTCCCGTCTTGAGCAGCTCTCAGCCCGCTTCCAAACGAGCCAGATTGAGCGAGACCTCGCCGTGCGTCGGGCAGGTTCGGATTCTGGTGGTGAAAAAAAATCGGGTTGCAGGAAATGAAATTTGCAGAAATCCCGAATTCACTGATTCCATGGGGCAATTCGGGCGACATTCTTTGGACGAGCGGTGAATTCATACAAATGAACAATCCGGGTGCCGATAACCCCATTCACCATTACACGCGGCGGCACGGCCTTCGTCGGGGTCATTGGCACTTCGCCATTTCACCGGCCTGACAGGCAAATAGGCCAGGCAAAGCACAGGAGCGTGAGGTTTCGTCACCTTAACGTACGCATCGAAAGGGCGAAATCCCGCCACATGCGCCCAAGACCCATGGCTACCCGACGTTCCGGGCAGCACAGAGGTTGCCCGATCGCTTTCCTGCAATGCTTTCAGGGCCAATGCCTGAATCCGGAAGGTCTCGGCGCTATCTGTAGAACGGGTTCACTTCATTGAACGAGCGGAAGGCCGTGCCCCAGTACGGCACCACCCAGGCGGTGTAGATGAGCACGTTCAGCAGCACGAGCCCGGCGAAGATTGCGGTCTGCACCCACGGCAACGCCCGTCGCGGCGTCAGCGCCCGGAACCCGAGCATGACCAGGATCGCCGCCGGCACAATGGCCCCGAAGTAGTACCGCGCCTGCGTCAGCGAGAACTGGACGCCAAACTGGAGGATCGCGACATAGGCCACGATGCAGGTGACCCCCATCGTGACCACCCCGGCCACCTGCCAGCGCTCGAGCCGGTAGACGGTGCCGTCGGCAACCAGGCCAGGCCGGTCGTCCGTCTCGTGCATGGTCCAGTAGAGCCGGATCGCCCAGACCGCGATGCCGATCGTCGCCACCAGCGTGACCCACAGCAGCAGCCGCAGCAGGAACCAGTGGGTGGAGTCATCGCCGATCGGAATGAACCGCCAGCCAAACTCGCCCCAGGTCTCCCGCCAGCGCAGCCAGGCAAACGCCCGGTCGCTGGCCTGGCTCCAGATCGTGGGATGGGTATTCCCGTAGTAGTTCCAGTACTGCAGGTCGCTCACCCGGCCGAGGGCCGTGAAATCCCCATACGTCCGGTACATGTAGGCGAACCACGGCCAGACCAGCAGTGCCGAGATCCCGGCCGCCAGCGCCCCCTTCGGCAGCCACTGCCGGATGTTGCGCACCCCCAGCCCGAGCACCATCGCCACGGCAATCGACAGCCCGATGGTGAGGGAGGTGTTCTTGGAGAGCACCGCCAACCCGAAGAAGAAGCCGGTCAGGGCCACGGTGCCGACCGGGAACCCGGTCTTCAGGCCCCGGACGAGGAGGTAGATGACGACGCTGGACATCGCGATCGCCATCGCATCGTTGTTGAGCATCGAGGCTTCGTAGGAAATCTGCGGCTGGAAGGCCACGAAGGCCGGAATCAGCCACGAAAGAAAGCGGTCACGGGGAAAGAGGGTGCGGGCGGTGAGCCAGGCCATGACCACGGTCAGCACCCCCAGCGGCAGCGTCGCCAGCCGGAAGGTGTACAGCTGGGTCTCCAGCGAGGTATCCAACGCATCGGTCGCCCAGTAGAACGGGGTCAACCAGACGTAGTAGAGCGGAGGATGGTTGGCGGTGTAGATCCAGCCGTGGAGGTAATTCGCATTTTCGGGTGGCCAGAAGACCTTGTAGACCGGACGCTCGTACGAGCCACAGCCAACGTTCCAGTCTCCCGTCACAAAGAGGCAATAGGGCCAGAGTTTTTCCGGAGCGCGGTCGTAGGTGAAGTCGGCGCCGCTCCGATCGGCCTCCTGCCAGTCGGCCAGCACGGGGATGACCGGAATCCGTCCATCGGTAGCGAGTTTTTCGAGGTACGCATAATGCATCACCTCGTCGTGACCGGAGAACGGCGTGTGGACGAAGGTGACGATGACACCCTTGGCGATGAAGATGGCGAGCAGCAAGCCGAAAAACAGCTGGTCGACCCGGGCAGTACCTGGGTGCAATCGGTGTATCGGCACAGCAGCCCCCTACCGATAGAACTGGGGAAGATCCACGGTATCGATCCCTACGGTCGACCAGTAGGGCAACACATAGGCGGTGTAGATGACCACATTCAGCACGGCCAGCCCCAAAAGAAGCCCCCCACCAGCGAACGGGTGCCAGCGATTCGGAAGGATCGACCGCAAGCCAAGCACAAACAGCAGCGCGGCCGGAACGATGGCCGGAAAATAATACCGCGCCTGCGTCAGCGAGAAGGTCGTGCCGAACTGCAGGATCGCGAAATAGGCCAGCAGGCAGGTCACCCCCATTGTCAGCACGCCCACCACCTGCCACCGTTCGACCACGAGAACCGGGTCGGACGCTCGTCGCGAGGGCAGTGCTTCCTGATCGTCGGCCAGCTTCCGACGCTGGGTCCGGTACACACGAATCGACCAGACCGCGATGCCGATGCAGGCCACCAGGCAGACCAGCAGCAGCAGGCGCAGCAGGTACCAGTCCCGGGCATCGGGGTCACCAATCGGAATCAGCCGCCAGCCGAATTCGCCCCAGGTCTCCCGCCACCGCATGAAGAAGAACCGCTTGCTGACCAGTTGCGCCCAGATCGTCGGCCGGTCGCTGCCGTCGTAGTTCCAGTACTGGAGTTCGCGAATCCTCGACAGGGCGGTGAAGTCGCCGTAGGTTCTCCACATATAGAGGTACCACGGCCAGATCATCAGCAGCGCGATCGCGGCCGCCAGGGCTCCCTTGGCCAGCCACTCTCGCCACCGGCGCACCCCGATCCCGAAGACCATCGCGAACGCGATGATGCCGCCGGTGGTCAGCGAGGTATTTTTCGACAGTACCGCCAGGCCATAGAAGAACCCGATCAGGGCCACCGTGCCAATCGGGAATCCACGTTTGAGTCCGAGCACGATGAGATAGACGACCACACTGGTGAAGGCGATGGCCAGGATGTCGTTGTTGAGCATCGCCGCTTCGTAGGAAATCTGCGGCTGGAAGGCGACGAATGCCGGCACCAGCCAGGCGAGGAATCGGTCACGCGGAAAGAGCGTACGGGCAGTGAGCCAGGCCATGACGACGACCACCAGGCCAAACGGTATCGCCGCCAGTCGCAGCACGTAAAGCTGCGTTTCGATCGTCGCCCCGTCCGTCAGCCAGTAAACCGGAGTCATGACCACGTAATAAAGCGGCGGGTGGTTGGCGGTGTAGATCCAGCCAGTCGGGAAATACGACCCGGCCAGCGACATCGCATAGATCGGCTGGTTCCTGAACCTGGGGTCCTCACACCCCGGGCTCCAGTCAATCGTGGCGCGCCGGCAGTACTCCCAGAACTCACCCGGCATCCGGTCGTGGCTGAACTCGCCCGTAACCCGGTAGACCTCCCGCCATGCCTCGAGGTCAGGCAGGAGCGGCACCCGGCCCACCTCGGCGACGGTCCGCAGATAGGCATAGTGCGCCACCTCGTCGTGCCCGCTATAGGGCGGGTGGACGAAGGTAATCACGAGGCCCTTGGCGATGAAGATCAGCAGGAGGAGGGAGATGAAATACCGCTCGGGGAGGGGCACAGCCTGCCATCGGCCGCGCAACCCACGATGTTCCGAGGGAGTCGTGGACTTCGCCTGGTCGTCAGAGACGGCAGA
>JAEZJB010000385.1 GCA_023415845.1 Chloroflexota bacterium
CTTGGCGAACCGGACCTCGAGGCCGCCTACCGCGACGTTCCTGTCGATGCCGCCTCCATCTGCCTCTGGCACGCTCCCGATGTCGCAGACCAGGCCGCGCCGTTCGGGTCGTTCCTGATGCTCTCCGGTCACACCCATGGCGGTCAGGTTCGCCTGCCGGCCATCGGTCCCCTCGCCACGCCCGAACTCGGCGAGGAATACGTTCAGGGTCGGTTCCGCTTCGGTGATATGGAACTCTACGTCTCGCCCGGCCTCGGCATCTATCGCCCCCCGGTCCGCTTCAACTGTCCGCCGGAACTCACCGTCATCCGCCTCGTCGCCTGACGTCAATGATCACCGTTCCCGCGGACTTCATCGCCTCCATCGCCACTCGCGAGGGCGCTACGGGACGTCGCTGGTTGGCAGACCTGCCTCGCATCGTCGACGCGCTAAGTCAGCAGTGGAAACTCGTGTTGGACGGCGCACCCTGGTCTGGTCACCTGGCCCTCGTCCTCCCCGTCCGCCAGGCAGACCGCCCCTGTGCGCTGAAAATCTCCTGGCAGGATGCGGACACGGCGCACGAGGCGCACGCCCTGGAGCTTTGGCAGGGACGTGACGTCGTCGAACTTCTGGCGTCGTCGCCTGACGATGGTGCCATGCTCCTGGAGCGGCTCGCTCCGGAGCGGACCCTCTTCACGCTCCCGCTCGACGCGGCCTTTTCAGTCGCTGGTCGAATCCTCCGCAACCTCGCCATTCCCGGCGACGACACGTTCCCAACCGTGCCGTCATTGGCCCGTAAACTGGTCCGGTCCCTTCCCCATCGGTGGCGCGAGCATGGACAGGGCGTCATCCCCTCCCCAATCATCGACCGTGCCTGCGAGCTTGCCGCCCGGCAGGTGGATTCCACCGTGACCACGATGGTCAACTGGGACCTCCACCACGGCAACGTCCTCTTCTCGCCTCACCGGCAGCAATGGTTCGCCATCGATCCCAAACCCGCCCTCGGCGTTCCAGAGTCCGGCCTCGCCCCACTCTTCTGGACCCGGATAACCGACATTGCCGGTCCCTCCGAACTTCATCGTCTTCTCGACAAGCTGATCGATGTCGCCGAACTCGACGCTGCCGCCACCCGGGACTGGCTCTTCGTTCGCGCGGTCGACTTCTGGCTCTGGGAACTCGCTGGCGGCCTCACCGACGACCCCGGCGGCTGCGCCCTCATCATCGACTGGCTGGATCACCCGTGATCCTGGTCGGAAGAGTCTCTACTCTCCCAACACCGCTACACTCCCCTCATCGATCAGCCCGATTCGTCCGCTGACTTCTCCCTTCAAAGGTGGTCCGGCGGGCACTCCCGACTTCCTTGCACACCGGCCCCGCCGGTGCCATGCTCACCTCGACAGTTCCGCCCATCGGACGCGCTCGCTTTCCGGTGACGGACCCATTGCAGGCTCGTTCGACTCAACACTCTGGAGGCAATCCGGTGTCCACGGAAAAGGTTCGCGTTGGTGTCATTGGTTGTGGCGCCGGTCTCTTTCACCTCGAAGGCTACGCCGCCGATCCCCGTGTCGAAATCGTCGCCCTCGCTGGCCTCGATACCGACCGTTGTGAATCGCTGGCCAAGCGGTTCAACATTCCCACCATCTACCGCGACTATCAGGATCTCCTTGCTCAGGACGACATTCAGGCGGTCAGCATCGCCGTGCCGAACTTTCTTCACGCCCCGGTCGCCATTGCTGCGCTCGACGCCGGCAAGCATGTCCTGATCGAAAAGCCGCTCGCTCGCCACACCGACGAAGGCAAGCAGATGGTCGAGGCGGCCGAGCGCAAAGGCAAGATCCTCGCCGTCTCCTTCCAGCGCCGCACCCGCCACGACGTCGAACTTGTCAAGCAGCAGGTCGAGTCGGGTGCCCTGGGTCGCGTTTACTACAGCAAGGCCTACTGGATGCGCCGCTCTGGCATCCCCGGTCTTGGCTCCTGGTTTACCTCCAAGGAGGCTGCCGGTGGTGGTCCGCTGATCGACCTCGGTGTTCACGTCCTCGACATGGCCCTCTATATCCTCGGCAATCCGAAGGTCGTCTCCGTCAGTGCCGCCACCTATGCCGAGATTGGCCCCCGTGGCCGTGGCAACTGGGGTCTCAAGCGCTCCACGACCTTCGCTGGCGATGAGCCGGTCGACTACGAGGTCGAGGACCTTGCCACCGCCTTCCTCCGCTTTGAGGACGGTGCCACCCTGCTGCTCGAAGCCTCCTGGGCGTCATTCACCGAAATGGATGACGACTTCGGTGTCCAGTTCTACGGCTCGCACGGCGGTGCCCGGATTCATTCGAAGAAATACGCCGACATCGATACCCTCGACATTTACCAGGAGGTCGGCAATACCACGACCGACTCTCACCCCCGGCTCCAGAGCCGCCCGGGTCACGAGGAGATCATCAAGGGCTTCGTCTCCGGCATCCTGCACGGGACCCCTGTCTCGCCCGACGGCGAGGAAGGTCTCGACCGCGTCCGCCTGATCGACGCCATCTACCGCTCCGCCGAACTCGGACGTGAAGTTCGCCTCGACGAGATCGGCTAGCGACCGCCCGGCACCGGCGTCTGCGGGTCGATCTGATCGACAAATCGGCTGACAGCTTTGCCCTGATCGGCGACCATGTCACCGCATCGGCACGAAGCCACGCGTCGAAGCGTGGCCAGCGAAAGGAATCATCATGGGTAACCCCATTCGCGTCACCGTCTGGAACGAGTTCCGCCACGAGCAGAAGGACGAGCACATCGGCTCGATTTACCCCAACGGCATCCATGGCGCCATCGCCGAGGGGCTTGAGCAGGCCGGCGGCTTCGAGGTCCGCACCGCGACCCTTGACGAGCCCGAGCACGGACTCACTCAGGAAGTCATCGACAACACCGACGTTTTCGTCTGGTGGGGCCACATGGCGCATCACGAGGTCAACGACGAGGTGGTCGCTCGCGTCCATCAGCGCGTGCTCGACGGCGCTGGCCTGATCGTCCTCCACTCCGGCCACTTCTCCAAGATCTTCAAGCGCCTCATGGGCACCACCTGTGACCTCAAGTGGCGCGAGGCCGATGAGAAGGAGCGCCTCTGGGTCGTCGCCCAGGGTCACCCCATCGTTGAAGGCATCGGCGATTACATCGAGCTCGCTCAGGAAGAGATGTACGGCGAGCCATTCGGCATCCCCCAGCCGGACGAACTCGTCTTCGTCTCCTGGTTCCAGGGTGGCGAGGTCTTCCGCTCCGGTGCCGCC
>JAEZJB010000450.1 GCA_023415845.1 Chloroflexota bacterium
GCGAGGAGGTGCTCTCGCTCATGCTGGCCGCAGCCGACCGAGATGCAGGGTCAGATACCGATTTGAACAGTGCGAATGGCCCCATTCGCAAATATCAGTCTGGATGGCGACCATCGCAAAGGTAGTCTCATCCCGATTGCATCGAACGTCTAGCGGCTCATCGCCAGCTTCCGTAGTTGGCTTTTGCATCTGGCAACAGATCCTCGTAGTCGCGTCCCTCCATTAATTAATGTGCAACTGACCCATCCACTCGCAGTATCGGATTGATCCGGTGCGGCTGGCAGGGGAACTGCTCGATCATCCTATCGAGTAGGGCCGATCCGATCACCCACAGCTCCGGCTCTGACACATAGCCGCCGTCAATCCGCATTTACAGAGATTAGCGAGGCGTCATAGCCCACTCACCACCGATGACAGTCTGCCAATCGAGATGGTCGCCAGGTTCAACAGCGAAACGATGGCCGAACGCCGCAGTCAGGTACTTCACGGTCATCTCACGGGGCAGAGCCTCGCCTTCTTTCACACATAATCCGTGGGTGAATCGACGTTTCAAGGTGATTAACGAAGAGACGCGGGCAAGGGACATGTGCCCACCACAGAAGGAGTTGAGACTCCTTGCAGCGGCTCGTCTCGGCCAGACCGGACTTCGGGGGAGACGCCATCCCTAGGCCAGGACTCCTCTGCCTCGAGAGTCGAAGCAGAGGAATCCTGGCGACGTTGAATGGAGCGGAAGGCGGATGGGGCCGAATCAGTTTGTCCCCCGCTACCCCGCCTGCAAAAACTCCAGAAGATCCGCATTGAAGGCCTGCTGGTGGGTGGTGGGCAAGGCGTGGTCGCCGCCGGGATAGATCTTCAGCGTCCCGTTCGGTACCATCTCCACAGCCCGGAGTGAGGCTGCTCCAATCGGCACGATCTTGTCATCGTCGCCATGGATGAAGAGCACAGGAACGTCGATCCGGGCCAGATCCTCGGTCAGGTCCGTTTCGGAGAACGCCCGGATACAGTCGAGCGCAGCCTTCAGGCCCACCTGCATGCTTTGCAGCCAGAAGGCCTCGCGGACACCAGCCGAGACCTGGGCGCCAGGACGGTTGGCACCGTAGAACGGCTCGCTCAGGTCCTTGTAGAACTGCGAGCGGTCGGCGGTGACGCCAGCGCGAATGGCATCGAAGGCGGCGATCGGCAATCCGCCCGGATTCGCGTCGGTCTGCAGCATCAGGGGCGGCACGGCGCCGACGAGGACGACTTTGGCGACGCGGTCCGTCCCGTGCCGGCCGATGTAGCGCGTGACTTCGCCACCGCCGGTCGAGTGGCCGACCAGCACGACGTCCTGGAGGTCCAGATCCTCGATCAGGGTCGCGAGATCGTCGGCGTAGGTATCCATGTCGTTGCCGTCCCAGGGCTGGCTCGACCTCCCATGACCGCGCCGGTCGTGGGCGATGGCACGGAAGCCGTGGGAGGCGACGAAGACGAGCTGATCGTCCCAGGCATCGGCGTTGAGGGGCCAGCCGTGGCTGAACACCACCGGTTGGCCGGTTCCCCAATCCTTGTAGAAGATTCGGGTGCCGTCCGCCGTGCGAACGACATTGCTGGTAGGTGAGGCGGTTACCATCTGGTCTGCTCCTGGGCTGAACTTCCCTTGCAGATAACTCGCGGACGGGTGAGGCCGGGAACAGCGGCGTTCCCTGCCTCCCCGCCAGTTCGCGTTCAGGTGTCGAGAGGTCAGGCCGGGCCGAGGGTCGCCAGGGCACTGAGGATGGTCTCGGCGACCACGTCGGGCTGCGAGACCATCACGACGTGGGACGCGTCCACTTCGATCGTGATGGCGCCGGCGCGCTCGGCCATCAGGCGGGAGCCGCTGACGCCAATCGTCATGTCCCCCGTGGCGACGATTGCCCAGGAGGGCAGCGTTTTCCAGCCGGCCGGACCGGAAGGCTCGCCGAAGCCGATATCGGCACCCGGTCGTTGGGAGACGGCCATGGCGGCGGACAACTCGGGCGACAGGTCGGCGCAAAAGACGTCGTGGAACGCCGCCTGGTCGATGTACAACTCGTGGCCGACCGTGCCGTCCGGCAACGGATATTCGGCAGGACGCAGGTTGGGCCCGAGGAGACTGTCGGTCGCCTGCTCGGCGAGACCCTGCACCGACTCGCCTTCGTCGGGGAGGAAGGCCGCGACGTAGACGAGACCGATCACGTTGTCGGCCTGCGGGGAGGCGTTGGTAATGACCACGCCACCGTAGGAGTGACCGACGAGGAGAACGGGCCCCGGAATCTGCCGGACGGCACTGGCCACGTAGGCCGCATCACTCGAGACACCGCGGAGGGGATTGGCGGGGGCGAACGTCTGAACGCCCTGGGCCTGCAGCAGGGTGATGACACCGGCCCAGCCCGAGGCGTCGGCGAAGGCACCATGGACGAGGACGACGGTGGGGGCGGCGTTCGCGGCCGGACTGGCGACGGGGGATGACTGGGTCATGTGAACTCCTGGCTGAGGGTGGAGGACGTTGGCGCGGGCGATGGCAGGGACGGTGAGGGCAGCTCCGGCCGCCAGGCCAACAACCGAGCGACGGGTCAGCGAATGCTGCAGACGGGTAGAGACGGGCTCCAAACGACCGGGGTTCATGACGCGTTCCTCCTGATGACATCCGGGCCACTGCGATCAGCTCGGCGCAAACCCACGGATGGGGGACCAGGAGAACCAGCAGATCGGTGACGTGATGCCACTCTAGGGAGCACGCGGCGCGAGCACATCGTAAAGATTGCTCGAGTGCATATGCATCGATCACATGGACTTAAGTAGTTTTACGCGGGTAGGGAAAGGACGGGTCAGGCCAGTCCGGTCCGCACGGCGAGCACGGCAGCCGCCGTACGCGACTCGACATGTAGCTTGGTCAACAGGTGCGTGACGTGGGCACCCACCGTACGCGGACTGAGCGACAACCGGTCAGCAATGTCCCGGTCGGAGAGACCCGCTGCCAACAAACGCAGGACATCCAGTTCACGCTGGGTGAGGTCGAATGTCGCCGTGAGCGGAGGGATGGATATTTCACTGGTCGCTGCCGCGTTCGCCAGGTCGAGCGCCTGGGCGATGGCTTCATGCATCGTCCACTGCTGCCCCTGGCCGACTGCGGCACGGCATTCCTCTTCGCTCAGGCGGGCCCGGGCCTGGGACAGCAGGTCAGCCTGCACGGCGATCGCGGCGTGGGAGAGGGTCAAGCCTTCCGTGGAGCGAATCGCGTCGATGGCAGACAGCAGTTGAACCGCCTCATGTGGCCGACCCACGCACAGCGCCAGGTGCGCAACTTCCAACACCGCCTGCAGCGCCGACCACCAATCCCGCAGACGGGCAAAGATCGGCAGTGCACGCTGAAGTGCCTCGGCGGCCCGTTTTGTATCTCCCTCACGGATGGCCAGTTCGCCGATTCGGCTGGCAATCCAGGCGATGCTGCGCTCGTCTGCGCAGGCATCGAAGTCGTGAAGGGCGAGGGAGAAGAAGTCAACCGCCCGGTCGATACGTCCCTGGCGCTGGGCCATGGAACCCAGCCCGTAGTTGGCCTGGGCGATGATGCGCCGGTTTCCCAACTGCTGTCCGAGCGTCTTCGCCTCGGTGAGGGCGTCGATGGCGCGCGAGATCAAGGCGTCGTCGTAGACCTCATGCCCGGAGGCATCACACGCAAACCCAATCGCGATCAGCGCCTCCGCCGTGCCGTCGAGATCGCCAAGGCGGCGAAACGCGTCGCAGGCCGCAGTGGCGAGGTCCAGACAGGCAGGGGCATTCGACTGGGTGACATGGATCCAGCCAGCGGCGACCATCGTCCGGGCGCGGAGGGCAGGAGCACCACCGCGGGATGCCAGCACCCTGGACAGGGCCTGCTGGGCCTCCACGAGATTGCCCCGCACGATCCAGAACTGCTGCAGCGAGGCACAGAGTTGCATGGCCATGTCGAGATCGTGTTGGGTGGCCCAGGCCAGAGCCGAACGAATATTGGGCAATTCGGTTTCGAGCCGAGCGTGCCACACGGCTTGCTGCCCGCCGTTCAGGTGCTGCTCGGCGGTCATCGCGAGCCTGGTACACCAACCGGCGTGTCCACGGCGGACCGTCGGTTCTTCGCCACTCGCGGTGAGTTGCTCGATCCCGAATTGCCGGACGGTTTCCAGCATCTGGTATCGGGGAATCGGATCATCGCCCTGACCGATGGGGTGCAGGATGCTCTGACTCACGAGCGAGCCGATGGTGTCGACCACTTCATATTCGTTGGCTTCCATGCTGACAACTGCGTCGAGCGGGATGCCGCCAACAAAGACGGCCAACTGGCGAAACAGGCGCTGTTCGGCGGGGGTGAGCAGATCGTAGCTCCAGGCGATGGCGTTCCGCATCGTCCGTTGCCGCGCCGGCTGATCGCGAGCGCCCGTGGAGAGCAGCGGCAGGGCCTGGTCCAATCGCGAGAGGAGGGATTGTGGGGGCAGCGTATGGGCCCGGGCCGCTGCGAGCTCCAACGCGAGGGGAACACCCTCCAGCCGGGCACAAATCCGGCCGACGGCCGTCGAGGCGTCGGCCGTGAGCAGGAACGAGGCATTCACCGCCCGCGCCCGGGAGACGAAGAGTTCAACCGCTGCGGGCGGGGCCAGGGGATCGACCTGGACGACGTACTCGCCGGTAACCCGAAGGACGACCCGGCTCGTCACCAGCATGGTCAGGTGCGGGCACCGGGCGAGGAGGTGGGAAAGGACGGGGGCGACGTCGATGACGTGTTCGAGGTTGTCGAGAATGAGGAGGAGGCGTAGGTGATGGAGACGCTCGACGAGCCGGTCGATCACCTGGTGACCACCGGTGTCGCTCAGGCCAAAGGTGGCGGCCACCGTCGGAATCACGAGATCGACGTCTTCGAGCTTGTCGAGCGGCACGAAAACGATGCCATCGGGGAAATCGTTCGCGAGCGCATGGGCCACTTCGACGGCGAGGCGGGTCTTGCCGACACCACCGGGCCCGGTGAGGGTGACCAGGGACATATCATCCGTACGCAGCAGGGAGACGAGGTCGCCGGTCAGGCGCTCGCGGCCGATCAAGGGCGTTCGCCAACATGGGAGCGAACTGTCGCGGAAGCCGGGAATGCCTGACGTGTCCGCCGGAGGAACCTGAGCATCGAACCGCCTGCCGGCGCGGCCGCTGTCCATGACCATTCCACCTTGACGAAGAGAGCGGTTCGAGTGCCCTTATCGCATCGTAGCGGGTGGTTGGTATATGTCAACTGACGGAGGTTCGCTCAGTGCGCGACGGCTCCATCCGCTCGGAGCGGTGGGTTGATCCGGTGCGGGCAGTAGGGGACCTGGTCGAGCATCTCGTCCCGGAGGGCGAGGCCAATCCCGGGTCGATCCGGGACGGAGACATGGCCGCCCTCAACCCGGAGCGGGTGGTCGACGAGGTCGTCCAGCACCGTCGCCTGTCCTTCCATCAGCACGTAGTTCGGGGTCGCGGCGGCGAACTGGACGAAGGCGGCGAGGTTCACCTGGCTCCCCATCAGGTGCGGAAAGACCTTCACGAAGTTCGCTTCGGCCATTGCCGCGATCTTCCGGGCCTGGGTGAAGCCGCCGACCAGCGAAAGGTCGGGCCGAATCCAGGCCGAGGTGCCAGTCGCCAGCAGTTCCCCAAACCCGAACAGATTCCACAACCGCTCCCCGGCGGCGATTGGAATGTCGACGTGGCGCGCCCCGTAGCGCAACGCCTCCAGGCTCTCCGGCGCGACCGGGTCCTCGAGATACAGGATGCGAAGCGGGGCAATCTCCCGCGCCAGCACGATCGTCTCCTCCGGACCAAAGTTGCGGTGCAGTTCCACGCCGAGGTCGATCTCCCACCCGACCGCTTCCCGCACCTGGCCGATAATCGCCGCCGCCTCACCGATCGCGGCGGAGGCCGACCGCTCCTCCCACCCGGCGAGGAACGGCATCACCCGCAGCGAGGTGTAGCCGGCCGCCACCGCTTTCCGCGCATTCGTCACGTGCTGGTCGACCGTCTCGCCGGTGACGTGGGCGAACACCCGCACCTTCTGCCGCACGGCCCCACCGAGCAACTGGTGGACCGGTTTGCCGGTCTCCTGGCCGAGCAGGTCCCAGAG
>JAEZJB010000018.1 GCA_023415845.1 Chloroflexota bacterium
TCTCGCGAAATCACCGCGTCGGCGTGGGCCTTGCCGGTGGTCTCCCTCTTGAGACGATCCTCGCCAATCTCGGGGAGACGGCAGAAGGCGTGCCAACGACGATCGCGGCCCGCCAACTCGCGAATCAATTGCAGGTGGAAGCCCCGATCATCGACCAGATGTACCGCGTGCTGTTTGAGGGGTTGACGGTGGAGGCGGCCATCGACGGTTTGCTCAGCCGACGGCCGACTCAGGAGTGATCTGACGTCCTAGACCAGGGCCGATGCCTGCCGGTCGATCAGTTGATCGCGCGCAGGTCCAACGCCGACGTAACGCACAGGTGCGCCGAGGTATTGCTCGATCACAGCCAGATACTCGACGGCCTGCGGCGGCAGCTCTTCGAAGGAGCGCAGAGCTGTGAGGTCGGTCTGCCATCCCCGGACGAACTCGAGCCGCGGGGCCGCGCCCTCAAGGGAGTCGAGTAGCGCCGGGACATGACCAAGCACCCGGTCGCCAAAGTCGTACCCGGTGCAAATGCCGATCTCGTCAAAGACATCGAGCACATCCAGCAGGGTGAGCGCAATCTCGGTAACGCCATTGAGGCGGCTGGTCTGGCGAGCCGCGACCGCATCGAACCAGCCCGTGCGCCGCGGGCGACCGGTGTTGACGCCCCATTCCCGCCCGCGCTGCCGGATCAGTTCGCCGGTTTCGTTGGTCAGTTCGGCCGGCATTGGGCCACCACCAACCCGCGTGCTGTAGGCCTTGTAGACGCCAACGACGCGATCGACCTGGGTCGGTGCGATGCCCGCGCCCTGGCAGGCGCCGGCGGCGGTCGGCGATGACGAGGTGACATAGGGATAGGTGCCATAGTCGATGTCGAGCATGGCGCCCTGGGCGCACTCGACGATCACCTGCTCGCCGGCCTGGATCGCGTCCTGCACCATCACCTCGGTGGCAACAATCATCGGCCGAATGAAGTCCGTCATCTCGACGAGTTCATCGAAGAGCGGTTCGAACTCCATGGCCTCGGCACCAAACACTCCCGCCATGTACTGGTTCTTCGCGCTCAACTCGAGCGTCAGCTTCTGCTTGAGGAGATCCGGTCGCAACAGGTCGCAGATCCGAAGGCCGTGTCGCGAAGCCTTGTCGGCGTAGGTTGGTCCATTGCCATTGAGGGTCGTGCCGATCTCACTCTCTTCGCGGCGCTGCTCCTCGAGCCGGTCGATGGCCTTGTGCCACGGCAGGACGATGTGCGCCCGGTCGCTGATGGCCATGCCGGAGGTGTCGATCCCGCGCTCCTGGAGGGCGCGGAGTTCGCCGACCAGCGTCGGCAGGTCGATGACGACGCCGGCGCCAAGCACGCAGCGGACGTGAGGGTTGAGGATGCCGGACGGGACGAGGCGGAGCTTGAACTCGCCGGCATCGGTGCGCACGGTATGCCCGGCATTCGAACCACCGTTGGCGCGAACGACCATCGAGGCATGCGCGGCGAGCGCGTCCGTCAGCTTGCCCTTACCCTCATCTCCCCATTGACCGCCCATGATCACTGTCGCTGGCATGCCGCGTTTTCCCCTGTGCGCTGGTGACTCCACCTGATCGGAGGAGGAAACACGGGAACGGCCGGGGGTTCCCGGCCGCATAACCCGCTTTTCGTTCCAATTGTCGCAGATTCGTCCGCCAATGGCAGGCTATGACCGGAGGGATCGCAATTCCTCGAACAGTTGGATTTCGCGCTCTGTCAGGTCCGTCGGCACCTCGATGCTGGCCTTCACCAGGAGATCACCGCGCTGGTCAGGTGAACCGAGCTTCGGCATCCCCTTGCCGCGCAGTCGGAACTGGCGCCCATTCTGGGTGCCCCTGGGAACCGTGAGGGCGACCTGTCCGGTGAGCGTCGGGACGCGGACTTCTCCACCGAGCACGGCGGTATAGAGCGGAATCGTGACGGTTTCGACAAGGTCGTCATTGACGCGCTCAAACCGTGAGTTTGGCACGACCTTGATGACGAGGTAGACATCTCCGTTTGGCCCACCGTTGACGCCCGGGCCGCCCTTGCCGGAGATCCGCACGCGCGAGCCCGTCTTGACGCCGCGGGGGATGGACACCTCGAGTTCCTTGTTGGTCTCCATCGTCCCCGTGCCATCACACCGGGGACACTCGGCACCTCGGACCTCTCCGGTACCATCACAAAGGGTACAGACCTCCGGAGTTCGCACCGTCAGGCGGCGCTGCGTGCCGCTGGCTGCTTCTTCGAGGGTGATGGTGGTCGGTGCTTCCAGGTCCTCGCCACGGCGTGGCCGCTGGATGGTCTGCCGCGCCCGACCGGTTGCCGAGCCGCGACTGCCGAACATCATGTTGAAGAAGTCGGAAAACCCACCGCCGCTGTCGGCCGACTCGAACGTGAAATTCCCGTCGTTGCCGGCAAACCACGTCCCAAAGTCTTCGGCTCGTGCCTGGCGCGGACCACCGGCACCCGGTGTCCTGAACACATCATCGGGTCCGACACCGGCATCCTGGTATCGCTTCCAGTCTTCACCGAAGCGGTCGTACATCTTGCGCTTGTCGGCGTCGGAGAGGACCTCGAAGGCTTCATTTAGATCCTTGAAGCGCTCCTCTGCCTGCGGATCGTCACGATTGACGTCCGGGTGCATCTCCTTGGCACGATTGCGAAACGCCGACTTGATCGTCTTCTCATCCGCATCACGGGCAACGCCGAGTACCTGGTAGTAATCCTTGAAATCAACAGTACCTTGCTTAGCCATCTATCCCTCCCACGAATTAGTCTATTCGTAGTGTATAAGTTGAGTCATGCTGACGCAACCCTTGGCGAGATGAGATGTTCGGCACGGACCTAGCGCTTTGGCTGAAGGATGTGCATCAGGGAGCTCTCACCGGCTGCCATCCGCGATTCGGTTCGGTAGATCCATAGTCCGAGCAGCGGAAGGGCCACGATCACTCCCCAAGGAAATGCCATGGCCACAATCGAGAGCACGATCACGCCAGTGTCTTCAACCAGCGACACGATGGGATTGCCGATGCCGCTGGTGGCAGCAGTGATGACAGGACGCTGCTTCAACTTCCAGTAACTGACCGCGCCCGCGACGACCAGCCCGATCGCGCCGGCAAGCCAGGGATTGAGCTTGTCGGATTCCGCCGCGACTGCCATGAAGGCGACCGCTCCGGCGGCCATCCGAATCGGCGTATGGATGAGGTCGTTGTAGTGGTCAATCGGAGGAATCTTGTCGCCGATCAGTTCGACCACCATCACGAACAGAATCATGATGATTCCGACGTTTGACGAGATCGCATCATATGGACCCGGCAGATTGAACGAGTCGCTGATCCGATCGGTCAACGCCAGGATGAGCAGTGGCAGGTAGGCATTCAGGCCGGACGATGCCGCGAGCCCGAGGCCAGCCAGAAGGGCAGGTACCAAAGGTGTCTCCATACCATGCCGGGCCAGTCCCCGGCAGAACCGCAACCAAACACAAAACCGGTCTGGCACCAATGTGCCGGACCGGTTCATTGTGGCGGAGTGTGGGGTATGGAGGCTAGTCTATGGACCGCACGACAGTCACGAGCTTGCCCTGAACCCGGACGTTATCGGCACGGGTGTAGATTGGGTCCATCGTGACGTTGGCAGGCTGGAGCCGAACCTGCTCGCCCTCGAGAAAGAACTTCTTGAGCGTGGTTTCCTTCTCATCCTCGAGCCAGACTGCCACGGTCTCGCCGTTTTCGCAGGTTTCCTGCGGCTTGAGGACCACGATATCGCCATCGTTGATCAGGGCGTCGACCATCGAGTGCCCGCGTACGCGGAGGGCGAAGAGCTGGTCTCCTGACCGGGAAGCCAGTTCCGGGCTCAATTCGATGATGTCGGCGGCATCGGAATTTTCGAGATCGCCCGGGACCGGGATGGGAAGACCGGCTGCGATCTGGCCGATGACCGGGATGGCGATGACATTGGACCGCTGGGGCGCACGACCAACTACTTCAATGCCGCGCGAAATGTTGCGGTTGCGGCGGATGCAGTCGCGCTCTTCCAGCACCTTCAGGTTGTAGTCGACCACGCTGGTCGAGGAAATGCCCAGTTCCTGCTGGATGTCCCGGATCGTGGGTGGATAGTCGTTCTCGTCCAGGAATGCCCCAATGAAGTCCAGGATGGCCTGTTGGCGGGGGGTGAGGCTCTTCATGATGCTGTGTCCTTCTTGGTTCCATCCCAGCTCTGTCTCAGGACAGCGCAGTATCATAGACTGTGGCGATTATATTGTCGAACACTTGTTCGTGTCAACCAGGGGTTGGCCAGGAGTTCGCCGTCATCGGCAGGCAATACGCTGAGAACCTACATCCCATTCGTCCAGTCGATTAGTCAACAGGGTGTGACCCGTGTCTACTGCCGATGCCATCGTCAAGCTCGAGTTTCCGGAGATCCTCCGGCGGCTCTCCACGAACTGCCAGTACGCGCTTGCGGCCGTGCGAGCGCTCGAACTGACTCCCAGCCGTGACCGAAAGATCGTGCGTACGTGGCTGGACGTCACCGAGGAGGCGTCCCACTTCCGTGTCCAGTTCCCCGAATTCACGGTCGGGGGTGCGCGCGACATCAGGGGTTCGATCCTCAAGGCCAGCAAGGGAGGCCGCCTCACGCCGCACGAACTGCTCGAAGTTGCAGACACGCTCCGGGCAGGGCGCGAAGTGCGGCGCATGCTGACCAGGCTGCCCGACGCTCCCGAGCGGTACCCGAACCTGCTCGAGTTCGCCGAGGCGATCGAGAACTTCTCGCCACTCGAAACCGACCTCACGCGGTCGATCGGACCTCGCGGTGACGTCCTCGACAGCGCCAGCGACGAGCTCGCCCGCCTGCGCAAATCGGTTCGCGTGGCCCACCACCGGTTGATGGACAGGCTGAACAGCTTCCTGTCCGGCAGCCGGTACGGCTCTGCCCTGCAGGAAAACATCATCACGATCCGCGACGGCCGCTATGTGCTGCCAGTTCGCTCGGACGCTCGCGGCCTCATTCGCGGCATCGTGCACGACACGTCGTCGAGCGGCCAAACGGTGTTCGTCGAGCCATTCGATGTGGTGGAACTCAACAACCGGTGGCGCGAGGAGCAGTTGGCGGAAGCACGGGAGATCGAGCGCATTCTCGATATCCTTTCGGCTAAAGTCGGTGACCAGTACGACGCGATCTCGCGCATGATCGAAGCGATCGCTTCGATCGACCTCGCCATTGCGAAGGCCCGGCTCGCCGAATCCATGCAGGCCACCCGTCCTGAGCTCGCCGAGCCAATTCCCGGGTCCGGGCGGGAGCGAGACTTGCGCGGACATCCGGCGAACCGAATTCGGCTGATCAACGCGCGGCATCCATTGCTCGACCAGTCGAAAGTCGTGCCCACGTCGCTCGAACTGGGCGAGGACTTCAGGATTCTGCTGATCACCGGACCAAACACCGGCGGCAAGACCGTGGCTCTTAAGACGGTTGGCCTGCTTGCGTTGATGACCCAGACGGGATTGTTCATTCCCGCCGACGAGAAGTCGGTGATGAGCGTGTTCGATGAACTCTTCGTCGACATCGGCGACGAGCAGAGCATCGAACAGAGCCTGTCGACGTTCTCGTCGCACATCCGCAACATCGTCGCCATGCTCCGCAAGGTCGATTCCCGCAGCCTGGTGCTTCTGGACGAAGTTGGGGCCGGGACCGATCCGCAGGAAGGGTCGGCGCTGGCTCAGGCGCTCATGCGGGCGCTGCTCAAGGTGCGTGCCCTGGTGCTGGCAACGACCCACTATTCGGAGGTCAAGGCGTTCGCCTATGCCACGCCGGGCGTGGAGAACGCCAGCGTCGAGTTCGATCTGGAGACGCTCTCACCCACCTATCGCCTGATGGTGGGTGTTCCGGGCCGTTCGAACGCATTGGCCATCGCCCGCCGGTTGGGAATGCCGCGCGGCATCGTGGATGATGCCGAGGGTCTGCTCAATCCTGGTGACGAGCGTGCCGAAGAGTTGATCGACCAGATTCGCCAGCGCCGTGACGACATCGCCGAGCAACTCCGCGCGACCGAGCAGGCACAGGAAGAGGTAAAGATTCTGCGTCGTAAGGCGGCCCAGGCCATTCGTGAAGCAGAGGAAATGAAGCGCGCCGCGCGTGACGAGGCGATTGCCGAGGTCGAGGTTGAACTCGAGGAGGCGCGCGCCGCGATTCGTGAACTCGAGCGGACATCCAGGTCCGGTTCCGCGTCCTTCAGCCGCACCGAGCGGGCATCGACGCGGGAAGCCATCGACGTGGCCGAGCGCGAAGTCCGGTTGGCCCAGAAACGCAAGCGCCCGGTGCCAACCCCGCCGGTCGTGCAGACGAAGCGAGCGCTCCGCCCGGGAGACCGGGTCACGATCCTCTCACTTGGGCAGACCGGCGAGGTGATCTCGGTTGATGGGTCAGAAGCCGAGGTCCAGATGGGCTCGATGAAGCTCCGGCAGCCAGTGTCAAACCTCGAGCGCACCGGTCGCAGCCGCCAGGAGGAGCGAACGCCTCGCTACGTGCCATCGGCATCGGTGGATGTCCCGCTTGAAATCGATCTCCGTGGCCACCGGGCCGAAGAGATCGCTCCGATTCTCGAGACGTATATCCACAACGCCTATCTCTCGGGCATGCCCTGGGTGCGGATCATTCATGGCAAGGGCACAGGGGCGTTGCGGCAGGTGGTGCGGGACCAGCTTCGCGATAATCCGGTTGTCGAGCGGGCTGCGGCAGCGGGCTCGAATGAAGGTGGCGAAGGCGCCACGGTGGCACACCTGCGGAAGGGATAAATAGGCGGAGACCATCCCAGTTGGAAAGGTCTCCGTGCATAGCGCACCGCAATCTCACCCTCCCTGGTGTTGACGTCAGGCAAAGGCTGGCTCGGGTGCCGGGACGGCACGCTCGACCTCGTCCAGCACGAGGTCCAGCGCTTCCTCCCATGGCACCGTCAGTTCGAGCAGCTTGAGCCGAATCGAGTTCTGGGTGAAGCGGATCGCACCGCCCAGCCGGTTCGTCAGCCGCCCCTTGGCGATCTCCGCAGTCGGCACCGGGCGAATCACGATCTCGCGGTCCCGCTCGACCAGCGAATCGATGCCCATCGCCTGCGAGCGAATCCGGAGCCGAATCAGCGCGAAGAGGTGATCGACCTCCGGCGGGAAATCGCCAAAGCGGTCGCGCAATTCGTCGGCCAGGTCATCGACCTCGTCGTTCGTCTCGACCGCGGCGACATGGCGATAGAGGTTCAGTCGCAACTCGGTATCAGCGACATAATCTTCCGGAATCAGCGCCGTGAGTGGCAGGTCCAGCGTGACCGGGCCGCGTTCGAGGGCCGGCTTGCCGGTTCGCACTTCGTCAATGGCCAACCCGAGCAGACGAACGTAAAGTTCATAGCCAACTGTGGCGATGTGACCACTCTGCTCGGCGCCGAGCATGTTGCCTGCCCCCCGAATCTCGAGATCCCGCATGGCTACACGCAGACCGGCACCCAGCTCGGTCGCCTCCTGAATCGTTTCGAGCCGTTCCAGCGCCTCCTCACTGAGTGCCTTGTTCGGCTGGTGAAGCAGGTAGGCGTAGGCGCGATGATTGCTGCGGCCAACCCGGCCGCGCAGCTGGTAGAGCTGGGTGAGCCCGAGGGTGTCGGCGTTGTTGATGATGATGGTGTTGACGTTGGGAATGTCGACCCCGGACTCGATGATAGTAGTCGCCACCAGCACATCGAACTCGCGTCGCATGAACCCCATCATCACCTCTTCGAGTACATGCTCGTCCATTTGACCGTGACCGACGCCAAAGCGCGCTTCTGGCACTGCCTCTCGCAGGCGAGCAGTAAGCATGTCGATATCGTGAACGCGGTTGTGAACCACGAAAACCTGTCCGCCCCGATCGAGTTCCCGGAGAATCACTTCACGTACGAGTTGGTCGGTGAAGCCGGTCACGAATGTCCGAATCGGGAGCCGGGCCTGCGGCGCAGTTTCGATCATCGAGATGTCGCGAATACCGGAGAGCGACAGGTGCAGCGTGCGCGGAATCGGCGTTGCACTCATGGTCAGGACATCGACTTCGGTGCGAAGCTGTTTCAGGAACTCCTTGTGCCGCACTCCGAAGCGCTGCTCTTCGTCGATGATGGCGAGCCCGAGATCCTTGAAGGTCATGTCCTTCTGCACGATGCGATGCGTGCCAATCACGATGTCGACCGATCCCTCGCGCAGACCGTCGAGCACCTTTTCCTGCTCCTTTTTCGTCCGGAGCCGGGAAAGCATTTCAATGCGGACCGGAAACGCTCCGAGGCGTTGGCGGAACGTGTTGTAGTGCTGCAACGCCAGCACGGTGGTTGGAACCAGTACCGCCACCTGCTTTCCGGCGTTGGCGGCCTTGAACGCCGCCCGGATGGCGACCTCGGTCTTGCCAAATCCCACGTCGCCGCAGACGAGGCGATCCATTGGCCGGTTCGATTCCATGTCGGCGATGACGGCATCGATGGCCTTTGCCTGGTCCACGGTCTCGGTGTACGGGAACGACTCTCCCAGCTCGATGTCCCACCTGCTGGCGGGCGGATACTGGAACCCACTGCCAGCCTCGCGGTAGGCATACAGCTGGATCAACTCGAACGCCATTTCACGGACAGCGCGCCGAACCTTGCGCTTCGTCTGTGTCCACTCGCCAGAACCAAGGCGATTCAGTGGGGGATTGAGCCCGCCCCCGCTGTAGCGCGAAACACGGTCGCTCTGGTCAACCGGCACATACAGCTTGTCGCCACGGTCGTATTCGAGCAGGAGGTACTCCCGCTCGATCTCCTGGACCTCCATCCGAACGAGCCCGACAAATTTCGCGATGCCGTGATCGATGTGCACCACGAATTCACCCGGAGTCAGCGACTGGGCGAAGCTCCGACGTTCGCTGACTGACCGGCCTGATGAACGTCGCGGCTGCTTCCGGAAGCCGAAGATCTCAAAATCGGTCCAGACCGCAGATTTCCCCGCCGCCCACGCCCAACCGGCCATCAGGTCGGACGACTGAACCTCAACCTCGCCTGGCTCCAGGGGAACGATCGCTCTGCCCTTCGTCCGCCGGGGATAGACGCCGCGCTCTTCAAGGATGTCCGTGACCCGGTCAACCTGATCGGTGGCCAGCACGATCGACCAGCCGTCAGCCAGATGCGTGGTCAGCGACTCGACCATCGCTCCGACGTTGCCAGCAAAGACCGGTGCGTCGGTGATGGCATCGAGTGAGAGTGCATCGGGTTCGTCGGCAGCGGAAGGGCCAAGCAACAGGTGCGCTCGCGCACGGACCGCCTCGATGGTACGCGGGGCCGGAACGAACGGCGTGAGTAGTCCCTTTGGAAGTTCCCCGGTTTCCCGAAAGGTGCGGCTGAGGTCCTTCGCCTGTGAGTCGATCTGGCGCGCGACGCGCTCCACCGCGTCGGGCTGGTCGAGCACCACTATCGATCCAGCCGGAAGGTAGTCCACCAACGTGGTCTTTTCCGGCACGAGATAGCCGGAAAAGAGATCAACCGAGTCGGCCAGCGATCCGTCCCGCATCTGCTCGATCCGACGAGCCCATTCGCTGGCGACTTCGCCGCGCAGGGTGGATGCATCGAGCCGGGCAACTGCGTCCGCCACTTCAGGGAGTCGCCAGACCGGCAATTCGGAAGAGGGGAGGAGGGTGATGGTATTCAACCGCTCGATCGACCGCTGGGAGTGGGCGTCGAAGGTACGGATACTCTCGATTTCGTCGCCGAAGAAATCCAGCCGGATCGGGTACTCGGCGCCAGGCGGGAAGAGATCGACGATGCCGCCACGCCGGGCGATGGTACCGGGCTCCTGGACGACAGGCGAGGTGACGTAACCGGTCGCGATTGCCCAGCGGTGAAGTTCCTCGACGTCGACCTGACGACCAACGCGGAGCCGGCGACTGTAGGCGGCAAGCGACTCCGGCGGCATGACCAGTTGCATCAGGCCATGAATCGACGTAATCCAGACCGGCCGCAGCCTGGCATCCTGATCCTGGATCTGGGCGAGCGCGTGCACCCGCCGCACGCCGGCGTCGAGATCGACCGGAAGCTGCTCGTAAGGCAGGGCATCCGGGGAGTTCCAGACCTGTACCGGTCGATCGGGCGGCAGGTATTCACCCAGCGCCGAGGCGAGGGACTCGGCCCGCTCCTGGCGAGTCGTCACCACCAGTGAGGTGCTCTCGACCTGCTCCAGCAGCACCGAAAGCAATGCGGGCCCGGCGGCGTCGGGAAAGTCAACGATGTTGGTGGTTTTCGCTGCGGCGAGTCGGTTCGCCGCCTGTTTCACGACGTCGAGTCGCCGGAGGTGGGGTGAAATGGAGGCAATCGACACCTGGTGGAGACTCCTTGACGGTCGATCAGGCAACACGAAGCGCCGGCACGAGTCGTTACACCCGTCCGTCACAACCTTCAACCATCATTCTACAACCACCACGGACAGAACCCATCCGCCATCGGCGTAGTCCCCGCCTTCCATTGACTACCCCGGATGCGATCACCCACCGCCAAAGCAGGGAGGGATAGTTCTCCGTTTGGTGGTAGCATCCAGACATGATGACGAGACGTTCCAGCCACGGAGAATCAATGATCGCCCCAGCCGTACCGACGATTCCCTCGGACGTCCAGTCCCGCCTTGAGACCCTGAGAGGCATTTTGCGATCGATGGAGTCGGTCGTGGTCGCATTTTCGGGCGGAGTCGACAGCACGCTCCTGCTCAAGGTCGCCCACGATGAACTGGGCGACCGGTGCGTGGCCGCGAGCGGCCTTTCGGAGACCTACGCCGCCTCGGAGATGAAGGACGCGCGCGAACTCGCGACCGAGATGGGCGTCGAGTATGTGCTGCTGCAGACGATGGAGTTGACCGATCCGCGCTACGCCGACAACACCCACCAGCGATGCTTCTTTTGCAAGCAGGAACTGTATGGCCGGCTGAAGGAGTTCGCCGCCGAACGTGGCTTCGCCCACGTCATCGACGGCTCGAATGCCGACGATCTCGATGACTTCCGGCCGGGTCTGCGGGCCGCGCGCGAGCTTGGTGTGCGGTCGCCGCTGCAGGAGGCTGGTCTCACCAAGCAGGATATTCGGGCAATTTCGGCCGACTATGGATTGCGGACGGCGGACAAGCCAGCGGTCGCCTGCCTCTCGTCACGCTTTGCGTACGGCGATCCGATCACGGTCGAAAAGCTGAAGAAGGTCGCCGATGCCGAGGAAGGGATTACCGCACTTGGCTATCGCGGATTCCGCCTCCGCCATCACGGGCAGGTTGCCCGGCTGGAGTTTCCGGAAGGCGATCTTGAGCGCGCCTTCGCCGACCGGCAGCGGATCATCGAGGCAGCCAAGAGGGCTGGCTATCGGTACGTCACGATCGACCTCGAAGGCTATCGCACCGGCTCGATGAACGCTGACGTGCCCCAGCAACTCATTACCATCCAGCGGAAGCAGGATCGCGCCTGAGGCCGATACAGAGCCATACGAGAACGGCCGCCCGGTTTGGGCGGCCGTTTTCGTATGGTGTGCTACCAGGACTGGAGACTAGTTCACCGGGTCGATCTGGGCGCGCTGGAGCTTACCCGAGTAATCGACGTAGATGCTCTGCCACTCTGTGTAGAAGTCGATTGCGGCGGTCCCGGCTTCGCGGTGGCCGTTCCCGGTGCCCTTGGTCCCACCGAACGGCAGGTGGATCTCCGCCCCGGTTGTCCCGGCGTTGACGTAGAGAATGCCGGTGAAGATGTCCTGCATCGCCCGGAAGGCGTTGTTCACGTTCTGCGTGAAGATTGCAGCGGACAGACCGTACTCGACGCCGTTGACCACGTCGATCGCCTGGTCAAGCGAGTCGACCGGGATGAGCGACACCACCGGACCGAAGATTTCTTCCTGGGCGATTCGCATCGTCGGCGCCACGTTGTTGAAGATGGTCGGCTGGTGGAAGTGACCGTTGGCCAGATCACCGTCGCGGGCGATCTCACCACCGACGATCAGGTCGGCGCCGTCCTGCTGACCCACTGCGATGTAGCCATG
>JAEZJB010000064.1 GCA_023415845.1 Chloroflexota bacterium
ATCGTCGAGGAGTGGCGCGATGGTGAAAGCATCACCTTCCGGGCCAACGACGCCTACTTCGACGGTCGGCCAAACATCGACACCATCGTGGCCCGGTTCATCTCCGACGCTGCCACCGCCAACAACGAGCTCTCGTCGGGAGGACTGGATATTGGGGTGGTCGCCCCCGACCTGCTGGCTGCCTACGAGCAGGATTCGGCGTTCACGATCCGGGAACTGCCGGGTCTGCGAATCGTCTATATCCAGCTGGACACCACCCTGCCGATATTCAACGATGCCCGGGTGCGGCAGGCGATCAGCCACGCCATCGACAAGCAGACCGTGATCGACGCCAACTACCTTGGCAAGGGTGAGGTTGGTCGCTCGTTCGTGACTCCGCTGGCCTGGATCTTCAATCCCGACGCGCCCCAGTACGGCTTCGATGTGGATGCGGCCAACGCCCTGCTGGATGAAGCGGGCTGGACCGTGGGTGACGACGGCGTACGGGCGAACGCCGAGGGCGAGCGCCTCGCCTTCACCCTCTCGGTGCCCACCGCGCTTCGTCTGGATGGGCTGGTCATTCAGCCATTCCTGCAGGAAATCGGGATCGAGGCCACGATCGAGGAACTTGGCGCCGGCCAGGTGACCGGGCCGCTCGCCGTCGGTGAGTTCCAGGCGACGGTTACCACCTGGAACAACTTCATCATCGATCCCCGGGCCGACCTGCAGCGTCATTTCCAGAGCCCGCGCGCGGTCGACTACTCCGGTTATGTCAATGAAGAAGTCGAGCAACTGTTCGTTGAGGCTCGCACCGAAACCGACCAGGAAACCGAGAAGCAGATCTACTTCGAAATCCAGAACCTGATCGATGGTGACGCGCCCTACATCTACCTGTGGCGCGTGCAGGATCTGCTGGTGATCAACAACGGGCGCCTGACTGTGCCAGAGACCGCCTCGCTGGCCGAACTCTACGCCCGGATTCCCGAATGGGAAGTGGTTTCCTGATCGACATCGCTGGCAGGCGGGGAGCCACCTGGCCTCCCGCCTGCCGGTATCACCTGTCTCATCTAGGCAAGGCTGGGAACGTTTCGTGTGACTCAATACATCCTGCGACGCATCGCCTTGATGTTCCCGATGCTGCTCGGAATCTCGATCATCTCCTACCTGATTATCCGCCTTGCGCCTGGCGACCCGACGCGGATTCTGGCCGACCCGGAAATGCTCACGGTTGAGCAAATGGAGGGACTGCGGCGGCAACTCGGGCTCGACCAGCCCATCTACGTCCAGTACCTGAAGACGATGCAGGCGTTGTTCACTGGTGATTTGCTTTCGTACAAGACACGCCAGCCCGTGATCGAGATGATCGGCGAACGACTTCCCACCACCCTGCTCCTGGCCAGCCTCGTCATCATCACCGGGTTCAGCATCGGGATTGCGATCGGCGTGCTGCAGGCCCTGAAAAGAAACACGATCATCGACGATATCCTGTCGGTCATCTCCCTGTTCGGATTTGCCGTGCCTGCGTTCTGGCTCGCCTTGATGCTGATGCTCATCTTTGCGGTGAAGCTCGACTGGCTGCCTGCCAGTGGCATTCGTCCCTCGAATTCATCAAGCTGGAACCCGCTCGTCATCGCGCCGTACCTGGTACTCCCGACGATCGTGCTCGCGACCAACCTGATTGCCACCGTGGCGCGCTATGTCCGCTCGTCCATGCTGGATGCCGTCAGCCAGGACTACATGCGCACGGCCCGGGCCAAGGGCCTGACCGAACGGGCATTGACGACGCGCCACGCCCTGCGCAACTCGCTGTTGCCCGTGATCACCCTGCTGGGCGTGCAGATTCCGTACCTGCTCGGTGGCACGGTCGCCGTGGAAACGATCTTTGCGCTGCCCGGCGTGGGCAGGCTCGCGCTCGACTCGGTGGTGGCGCGTGATTACCCGGTCATCCTGACGGTCAATCTGTTCGTCGCGGGCCTGGTGCTGGTCGGCAACCTTCTGTCCGACATCGCCTATGGCATCGCCGACCCGCGCGTGAGGGTTGGTGAATGAGCCAGGTTGTAACCACTCCGAGCCCAGGCCAGGTCGCCGAGGCTCCACTCAACGACCTCGACCGGCGATCGGGGCGCCAGAGGACGTGGGTGCGGCTCGCCCGCAATCCGCGGATCGCGATCGGGTGCGGCATCCTGATCACCCTCTATCTGATCGCCATCTTCGCGCCCTGGCTTGCTCCGCAGGACCCGAACACCCAAATCCTGCTCGACCGGCTGAAACCGCCGAGCTGGGCACATTGGATGGGAACGGACAGCCTCGGCCGCGACATCCTCTCGCGAGCGATCTGGGCGACCAGGGTTTCGCTCTCGGTCAGCCTGGTGGCGATGCTGATCACGATTCTTGTTGGCGTCTCCCTTGGTCTGATCGCCGGGTTCCTGGGGGGTGCGGTCGACTCGTTCATCATGCGGGCCACCGACATGCTGATGGCGTTCCCGGTTTTCATCCTGCTCATCACGATGGTGGCGATCTACGGATCGAGCCTGACCCTGCTGATCCTCTTCCTCGGCCTGACCGCCTGGCCCCTCACCGCCCGGACCATTCGCGCCGAAACGCTGTCGCTGCGTAATCGCGACTATATCGACGCGGCGCGGGTCTCGGGGGCTACCACCCCACGCATCCTCGTCCGCCATCTGTTGCCCGGGGTTGCCTCGATCATCTTCGTGGCCGCCACGCTCCGTGTTGCCACTGTCATCCTCGTGGAGTCCAGCCTGAGCTACTTCGGCCTGGGCGTCACTCCGCCAACACCGACCTGGGGCAACATGGCGGCGGAAGGTCGCCTTTATCTCGATACTGCCTGGTGGCTTACCGCGTTTCCCGGAATGCTGGTGGTCATCACCGTGCTTGCCTACAACCTCCTCGGAGATGGTCTCCGGGACGAACTCGATCCGCGTCGCCGACGCTAGATTTCCACGCGGGAAAGGACATCGCGCATGCCCATCGCCATCGACCATGTGGTCGTGGCCGTCAACGACCTCCAGCAGGCAATGACGGACTACGAATCACTGGGATTCACCGTGACTCCCGGCGGAGACCATGCCCACCGTGGTTCCCACAACGCCCTGGTTACCTTCCAGGACGGCAGTTACATCGAAATCATCGCCTTCAAACACGAACCACCGGTCAAGGACAACACCTGGTGGGACCTGTTGCAAACGGGTGAGGGGCTGGTCGACGTGGCCGTTCTCTCCGCCGATCTTTTGGCCGATACCAGCCGGCTCGCCAATGCCGGTCACCAGATCGCCGGGCCCATTCAGGGCGGCCGGCATCGGCCTGATGGCATCGAAATTGCCTGGCGCGTGGCCAGAATCGATGTCGCCGACGAGAATCGCCTGCCGTTCGTGATCGACGACCTGACGGAGCACGACCTGCGGGTCCCGGGCGGTGAGGCCGCAGTGCATCCCAACGGCACCACCGGAATCGGCTCCGTCGTGTTTGCCGTGACCTCGGCCGACGACGTCCGGTCCGCATGGACCAATCTCTTCGGCACGCCCGAGGTCGAGCACACCTACGTGATGGGCGACCAGTCCATTCGCATGGCAGACGCGACCTCGCTCGATCCGGATGCGGCCGCGCTGCTGGCGGCACGCGGATCGGGACCGGTCGAGGTCGTTCTCCGCGGCACCAACCGTGACCTGCCCCTGAACCTCACGCACAACGCTCGATTTACCGTTTCATCCCCGGAAAGGACCCGTTAGTTCCATGGCGCTCAAGATCGGATTGACTCTTCCCAACCGTGGCGTGCTGTTCGATGCCACCACCCCGGCCGAACTGCTCGACCTCGCCACGATTGCCGACCAGACCGGTGCATTCGACAGTGTGTGGGTGGGCGACAGCCTGCTCGCCAAGCCCCGGCTGGAGGCCATTACGCTCCTCGCAGCAGTCGCTGCCCGCACGTCCAACGTTCGGATCGGGCCGGCCTGCATGGCGAGCTTCCCGCTACGCGACCCGATCCAGCTCGCTGACCAGTGGGCCAGCCTCGATCAGCTTGCCCAGGGCCGGACTGTGCTCGTGGCCTGTAACGGCAATGTCGAACAGGCTGGCGTGCAGGTGGAGAGCGAAGTCTGGAAGGTGGGCCGGAAAGAACGTGTCGAACGCGTCACCGAGGGCTTGCAGATCGTGCGCAAACTCTTCCAGGAAGACGACGTCAGCTTCGACGGCAAGCACTATTCGTTCCGCAACGTCACGATTGCGCCGAAGCCATACAACCCGGGCGGACCACCAATCTGGCTGGCCGTGCACGCGCCGCGCGACAACGAACGGGCGGTCGAACTCTCGCACAAGCGGATCATCAACTACGCCGACGGCTGGCAGACCTCAAAGTGGGCGTACGACGACCTCGAGTGGCGCATCAAGGACCTCCGTGAGCGCGCCGCAGCCGCCGGGCGCGACCCCAACGCGCTGGAAACCCATCTCTATCACAACGTGAACCTGACCGAGGATATCGACGCGGCCACCGCCGAGTCCAAGAAGTTCCTCGATCTCTACTACACGGCCGACTTCCCCATCCAGCACGTTCAGGGCTGGACCTCGCAGGGAACTCCCGAGCAAATCGTGGAGCGATTAAAGCGCTACGAAGAAATTGGATTCGATGGCGTCACGCTCCGCATCACGTCCTGGAACCAGCGGGAGCAACTTGACCGATTGATCAACGAGGTGCTCCCGCACTTCGCCTGAACCAGTCTCCAAGCCGGATGATGAGGGCCGGAGGGAGAAACTCGTCTCCCTCCGGCCCTCTATGCGTCTCAGTCTCAGGAGGCGACAAGCGTGATCGCCGCACCGTGGGTGAGTGCCTGATCGAGCGGTCCGATAGCATCGCCGGTGGTGACAAGCTCGAGCGCCACGGGGACATTCACACGAGTGCCAGTGCCAGCGTCCTCGAGAATTACGTGGGTCGTGCCAATCGCGAATTCAGGCTTGTCTGGCGCCTCCCCGGTGGAGCCATATTCGATTCCCGACACGATGGCATAGTCGCGGGCGGCCGCTGCCAGGTCACTGACCCCGACCGTGATCGAACTGATGCCGGTGGCGCCATTGGCATGGATGGCATCAGTGCCAGAAGGCACACGGAGCCCGCGATCATTGGTGGAATCGCAATAGAATGGAAGCCAGGGATGGTTTCCTTCGTCAAAACGCAGATTCAACCACTCCACCCGCTGGCCATCTGGCCGCGTCCGCCCTCCCGGGGCCGGGTCTGGTGTATCGAGCCCCTCCGCCCGCAACCGATCTACCTCGGCCTGCAGGTCCGCGCTACGCAACGCGAAATCGACCAGTCCCTCACCCTGCTCCAGGTGGTCCAACCAGCTGGTTCGCGTCGCCGATGCCGGATCGAGCCAGGCGATCAGTTCGAAGTACGACCCGTCAGCAAAGGCGATCAGCGCATTGTGCGTTTCGCCGCTGGCATGCGTACCGCCAGGAACCACGGTGAACCCGGCGGCGCCAAAATCGGCGATTGCCTGTTCGAGATCGTTGACGGCGATCACGACATGATCGATGCCCGTAGCCATGTGATGTCTCCGTTCCTTTTGCCTCATCGCGGTGAGGCAAACGTACCCAGGCTTCCAGCCTACCCCAGCCGGGAAGGTAATGGGGCGCTCCGGTGGGGTACCATGCGCGCACATTACTCCGATCCAGTCAGAGCCAGCAGCGGACCACACCGAACGATCGTGCCCGTTTTCGAGGAAAGAGTTCCATGCCATCTCCTCTCATCAGCCAGGACATTCGCGATCGGGTTCAGGCGTCGCTGCCCCAACTCTCGGTGACGGAAAAAGCATCGCTGCTGGTGGGTCGTGACTTCTGGACGACTCAACCGATCGACCGGCTGGGGATTCCATCAATCTGGATGACCGATGGCCCGACGGGAGTACGGAAGGCCCGCGAAAGCAGTGGAGTGGGGATTGGCGACGCCGAACCCGCCACCTGTTTCCCTACCG
>JAEZJB010000073.1 GCA_023415845.1 Chloroflexota bacterium
CGGGTGAGCAGGCAGATCGGGGCAGCGGAGACGAAGCCGGCGGTAGCGACGACCTCCAGCGTACCGAGTTGCCGCTCCTCGATAATGGCGCTCTCCGGCAGCAGGCCCAGGCCAAAATCGGCTTCGACCATGCGCTTCTGGGCGGTGAGACTATCGATCTCCACTCGCCTCGGGAGCGGCAGTCCGTGGCGCTGGAACGACGAATCCAGCAGCCGGGCGAACCCCTCGCCGGATGACGCTCGGTCGAGCGGAAAGGTGACCCAGGGCGCCTCGGCAAGCTGGGTGATGCTGGTCGGGCCCTCCGGGATTAAACGGGACCCGCTGGCCTTGACGACGACCAGTCGCTCCTCGCCGATGACATGGCAGGTGATGCCGGGGTCGCCATCCTCGAAATAACGCAAACCAAGATGCGCCTTGCCCGAGCGGACGAGCGCGCCCACTCCCGAGCTGTTGGCCGTGGTGATATTCAGGGTGACCAGGGGATGGCGCTCGCGGAAGGTGCGGAGACCTGAAACGATCGGCGTGCTGGCGAGGGTGCCGACCATGGCCAGATCGATGGTGCCCGTGTGGTGGGCGTCGAGGGCGCGAACGGCATCGATCCCATCCCGCACGCGACCCAGAATGGCCTGGGCGTGCGGGAGGAACGCCGCGCCAGCCTCGGTCAGCACCGCGCCCTGGCGCATCCGCTCAAAGACGGGAGCCCCGAGGTCGGACTCCAGCAGGGTAATGCGGCGGCTGATCGCCGGTTGCGAAATGTGGAGTTCGGCGGCCGCCCTGGTGAACGTGCCGTGTTCGACGATGGCGACGAACGCCTCGATCTCGGTCAGTTCCATCTCATCAGTATTCCTGATGGCAGACCCAAAATCTATCTGTTGGACAGATGGATGGTGGCATCCCTAGAGTGACTGCAGGGGAGGCAGTCCGCTGGAGAGGGAGACCCAATGAGCGATGCAGCTATCGATGTGGTGACGGCAGTGACCGCGCCGGATCCGGATCGGATCTACCGGCGAGTGTTGCGTGGCGCATGCCCGTTCTGGAGTGACCCGCGCGGTGCCTGGGTGGTGGCGCGCGCCGAGGCGGTGAACGCCGTGCTGACCCACGAGTCCTGCCTGGTACACCACCCTGACGCCCCGGTGCCGCCCAACCTGGCTGGAACCGGGGCGGGAGGGGTGCGTGAGCGATTTGCCCGCTTCACGGAAGGGCCGCGACATGCGGTCCTGAAGTCGGCGCTGACCTCGATGCTGGCCGATTTCGAACTGGATGAGGTGCGGGCTGCCACGCGCCGGATGGGTGACCGGTATGCGGCGAGTGGAGACCTCGATCGTTACCTGGTGGCGGTTCCAGTCGGCACGGTCGCGACACTGATCGGCCTGCCCCAGGAGTCGCTCAACGAGGTCGTTGCTGCGACCTCATCGCTGGTGCGGGCCCTCGCACCGGGGGCCACGGCGGAGGAGATTCTCCGGGGGAGCGAGGGAGGCGAGCGACTTTGCGAGATGGTCCGGCAACTCCTTGCGCAACCCGTGATACCGGAACCGCTGACTTCGTTCCGGCGCGATCTGGCGACTTCCGGCATCGTGGACCACGAACTCGTCGTGGCGAATGTCGTCGGATTGCTGTTCCAGGCGCACGATGCTACCGCTGGGCTGATCGGGAATTCGCTGGTCTGGATAGCCCGCCACGCGGAAGACGAGGAATTGCCAGAGACAGTGATGGAGATCGTGACGACCGTTGCCCGGGTTGATCCCGCAGTCCACAACACCCGGCGCTACGCGGGACGCGACCTGTCCATCGGCGACCGTGAAATTGCGCGGGGTGACACGATCATTGTGTCGCTGGCGGCGGCGAATCTGGATTCCGTGGGGGAGTGCTGGTCGTTCGGGGCTGGACGACATGCCTGCCCGGGACGGGATCTGGCCCTGGTCATCGCGGCTGAAGCCGTGACGGTGGCGGTCGAGCGGGGATTGGTGCGAGGGGCCCTGCCCAGCCCCATGTCGTATCGGCCGCTGGGGAATGTCCGCATTCCGGTCTTCGCGGTGCAGCCGGACTCGGGGACACGACGATGATCGCCGTGATCTTCGAGGTCTGGCCCGCGCCGGGTGAACGGGACACCTACCTCGACATCGCCGCCAGCCTGCGCCCGCAGCTGGAAGAGATCGACGGGTTCGTTTCCATCGAGCGGTTTGAAAGCATTGCGACGCCCGGCAAGATGCTCAGCCTCTCCTTCTGGCGGGATGAAGAGGCGGTTGCGGCGTGGCGGGCGCTGGAAGAGCATCGTGCCGCCCAGCAGGTCGGCCGGAAGCGTGTCTTCAGCGACTATCGGCTGCGAGTGGCGGCGGTGGTGCGGGACTACGGAATGGCGCAGCGGGATGAGGCGCCGCCAGACAGCCGGGTCGTTCACGGCTGACCCGCCTGCACCCGCGCGGTAGGGGCGGAAAACGACGGTGGTTCCGCACCGGCGTTGACGGCGAGCCAATGGCTGCGCCACCATGGGGAGATGGTTACTGGTGATGTGTTGCCTTTTCCTGCAGGAGGATCCCCCATGGCAGAACCGATTCGCGCGCGTGGCGTCATTGCCCGCACCCCAGGCGCTCCAGGCGAGATCGAGGAATTCCTGATCGACCAGCCCGAGGCAGGCGAGGCGCTGGTGCGAATCGTTGCCAGCGGGGTATGCCATACCGACCTCTCGGCGAAGAATGGCGTGTTTGGCACGGACGGGTTCCCGTTCCTGCTTGGGCACGAGGGGAGCGGCATCGTCGAGGCCGTCGGTGAGGGCGTGACCAACGTGCAGGTGGGGGATCATGTGATCCTGGCCTGGCGGGCCCCTTGTGGCGAGTGCCGGTTCTGCAAGGTCGGCAAGCCGCACCTGTGCTGCGCCAGCCTCAATGCTCACAAGGGAATGAAGACGCTGGACGGCGAGGTGCTGACGCCGATTCTGGGGATCGGCACCTTCTGCACGCATACCCTGGTTCACTCGAAGCAGTGCATTCCCGTGCGTGACGACCTGCCGCCCGAGCAGATGAGCCTGATTGGGTGTGGCGTGATGACCGGGGTGGGGGCGGCCCTCTATACCGCCGACGTGCAGCCGGGCGAATCGGTCGCCGTGATCGGCTGCGGCGGCGTGGGTGACTCGGTGATCATGGGGGCGCGGCTGGCCGGGGCGACCACGATCATTGCGGTCGATCTTGACCCGCGCAAGCTGGAGTGGGCGACGCAGTTTGGGGCGACGCACACCGTGAACGCGCGGGAGGGCGACCCGGTGGCGGCGATCAAGGAGATCACCGGTGGTCATGGCGTCGATGCGTCGTTCGAAGCCGTGGGGCGTGCCGAGACGCTGGAGACGGCGATCATGTGTCGTGACCTGGCGGGCCGGTGCGTGGTGATTGGCGTGGCCGACCAGCAGGCGACCTACGAGTTGCCGATCGCGAAGTTCTTCGACATCGGCGGGTCGCTCCGAGTGTCGTGGTATGGCGATTGCCTGCCGACACGCGACTTCCCGCTCCTGGCCGCCTGGTACGAGCAGGGGCAGTTGGACCTCGACCGGGTCGTGACGAGAGTGATTCCGCTGGAGGATCACGACGAGGCATTCCATGCGATGGAGCGCGGGGAAACGCTGCGCAGCGTGATCCGGCTGGACCTGGACGCCTGATTTCGAGCGGCTGGCCGAGCCCGGCGTGGTGCTACGATGGGTGACACGAGCTTTCGTGGCATCGAGCCGGGACGAGGCAACCAGCGATGCAGGTTTCCGAAGATCGCACTCCCAACCAGGCAATCAGGCATCGGTCTCTCCGAAGGCTGGTGATCGCGGTCTCGCTGGTGAGCAGCCTTGCGGCATCGGCGGGCGAGGTGCTGGCGCAGGAGGCTGAGCCAACCGACCAGGTTTGCGAACTGTTCCAGCTTTCGCCGCCGGTGCTGACGCTGTGCGAGGCAAG
>JAEZJB010000099.1 GCA_023415845.1 Chloroflexota bacterium
GGCGAATCGACTCGCGGACCGGCTCCCAGTCGAGGGAGACGCTGCGGTCGACCTCGATTTGCTGGCCGCGTTCCTGGGCGAGCAGGTCGATGGTGTCGATGGGCAGCAGGCCACGATCCCACTTCGAACCCTTGAACGACGGATATGCACCGCGCTCGGCCGCGAGTTGCGACGAGGCGTAGATCGTGTGCCAGGAAATCAGCTCCATCGACCGGTCGGCGAAGGTCATTGCCTCCTCCGAGGCGTAGGAGACCCCCATCTGCCAGAGGCAATCCTGGAACCCCATCAATCCGAGACCAACCGGCCGGTGCTTGAGATTGGAATTGGCCGCTTCCGGAATCGGGTAGTAGTTGATGTCGACAACGTTGTCGAGCATACGGACCGCAGTCTGGATCGTCTTGCCGAGGAGCTCGCCGTCGATCTGGCCATCGACCATGTGCGCCGGCAGATTGATCGACGCCAGGTTGCAGACCGCGACTTCGTCCTCGCTGGTGTTGAGCAGGATCTCGGTGCAGAGATTCGACGAATGCACGACGCCGGCATGGTCCTGCGGCGAGCGAACGTTGGACGGATCCTTGAAGGTTACCCATGGATGGCCGGTCTCGAAGAGTGAGCCAAGGAGCTTGCGCCAGAGATCGACGGCCTTGACCGTGCGCGTGTTGGTGATCGCACCACTGGCGGCCAGCCGCTCGTAGGCCTCGTACTTGCGCCGGAAGGCCTGGCCGTAGAGATCGTGCAGGTCGGGCACGTCGCTTGGGCTGAACATGGTCCAGGTGCCCTCCTGCTCCACGCGCTCCATGAAGAGGTCGGGAATCCAGGCGGCAGTGTTCATGTCGTGGGCGCGGCGGCGATCGTCACCGGTGTTCTTGCGGAGATCGAGGAACTCGTCGAAATCCTGGTGCCAGATCTCGAGGTAGGTGCAGACAGCGCCCTTGCGCTTGCCGCCCTGGTTGACGGCGACAGCGGCATCGTTGACGACCTTGAGGAACGGGATCACGCCCTGGCTCTCGCCGTTGGTGCCCTTGATGCGCGAGCCGAGCGCGCGGACGTTGGTCCAGTCGTTGCCGAGGCCACCGCTCCACTTCGAGAGCAGGGCGTTATCGCGCACGCTCTTGAAAATGTGGTCGAGATCGTCCTGCACGGTGGTGAGGTAGCAGGACGAGAGCTGCGGGTGCATGGTGCCGGCGTTGAAGAGGGTTGGGCTGGAGGAGCAGACCACGAAGGTCGACAGCGCGGTGTAGAACTCGATCGCCCGGTCGTCGCGCTGCTCCGGCTGCTCGGCCAGCGCCAGCCCCATCGCGACACGCATCCAGAAGGCCTGCGGCAACTCGATGCGGCGTCCCTTGTTATGGATGAGGTAACGATCGTAGAGCGTCTGCAGGCCGAGGTAGCGGAACTGAAGGTCGCGGGCTGGCACGAGCACCGCACCCAGCCGGGCGAGGTCGAAGCTCAGCAGGTCGGGAGCGTAGAGCTCGTTGGCGGCTCCCTCGTGGATGCCGTCGATGAAGGTCTGGGCGTAGAACTCGCGGGCATCGGTGACCGCCACCCGGCGACCGACCACCTCAGAGTAAATGGAACGCAGCAGGGCCCGGGCCGCGAACGACGAGTAAATCGGTCGCTGCTCGATCCGCGAGCGACCGGCGAGCACGATCGCGCGGTCGAGTTCGGTCAGTGCCATCCCGTTGCGAACGGAGGTCAGCACATCCTCCTCGATCTCCTTGACGGCGATGTCGTCGAGATCGAGCGCTGCATCGTGGATCCAGTTGCGGAGGACGGCCCGGTTGACGAGCATCTCCTGGCCATCACGATCGTGGAGGCGGAGTTGCTCCTCATCGCGGGCCCGGGCGCGGGCTTCACGATAGAGGATGTAGCGCCGGGCGACCGCGTAGGCACCGGCCGCCATCAGCTGTCGCTCGACCTCGTCCTGGATGTCCTCGACCGTGGCCCCGGCGCCGGCCTGCGGCAGCGCCCGCACGACAGCCGCCGTGACGTCGGCGATGCGATTGGCGACCTGGGCGGCGATCGGGTCTGGATACGGCACGCCGATCTCGGCCCGGTAGGCCATCTCGATGGCGTGGGCGATACGGCCCCGATCGAACGGAACCGACCGGCCGTCCCGCTTGCGGACGGCAAGCGCCTCCACCGGCTGGCTGCCTGCCGCATTGACGTTGATGCCCTGCTCCTCGATCACCATGCGTTCCCCGCTCTCCAGGGACGAACCCTCGGCTGAGGCTCCATCCACCGCTTCAAGTCGCCCAAACCGGACAGGCAGTCCGACGATTACCGACGATCTGTGCCACCGGGTCACCGTTCTCGTGAGGCGGCTACGAGGCTGACCCACCAGTGGCGGACCAGCCTCGTATTCTCCAGACGATCGAGTTGACCAGAAGTCACCATCGGACATAAATCGCTACAACATGTAGTGTTTATATCCGAACCGAAGCACATCATATGGTGTTTCAGTTGCTCCGTCAACCCTACCGGTGATACCCGTTGACCGATACCGCAGCACGACAGCCGTAGAGCATGCCATTACTGTACGTACACTCTATCAGGTCCAGCGGTCTTCTGATACCCCTTTGAAAGACGGATCGGTAGCGATGTCGTGAATGGCGGCGCAGACGGGCTACCTGACAGCGGAGATTGATGTCGGGCGAGGACTCTGGTCCGGCCCCACCGTCGGCGGAGGTTCTCGCGAACCACTGTCTGACGCAGGCGCAACCGCCTGTCCGGCGAGTTTTGGTCGCAGCCCGCGGCGGCTACAATCGGAGGAATGAGTATCGCAGCGCCTCGCAAGGCATCCTCCCCATCCTCCACTTCCGCTGTTCGCGCCCTGGTCTGCCTGCCGTCGCCTGATGAAGAGGCCTTCGCGGCGCTGGAAGCAAAGATCCGGCTGCGCCGGGTCAACATCGACCAGCTCGAAGCCGAACTCGCCCCGCTCCAGGAAGCGCTCGACCGCTTCGACTGGGAGTACCGCGCGCGGGTCGGCACACTGCAGAGGGAACTCCAGGACCTGCAGACCACGGTGGAAACGATCGAGCACCGGACTGGGCGGATTCATGCCCGGCTGGCCGCCGACCCGGATGGCATTCTGGGCGACCTGTTCACCCGCGACGAACTCAACGAGATCGGCGAAATGTTCGGCATCGAAATCCCCGCGTCCTGGTTCGCGGCGGAGGACGCCGAGGAGCGTCGCGAACAGGAGCGGGCCTGGCAATACTTCGAAGGGACGGCCTGGAACAGCCGGGAGGAAGAGGAACTGCTCAACCGGATGCGTGGAACCCGCAAGCCGGTGCTGCCAGAAGACGACCGCAAGGAGTTGCGGCGACTCTACCTGGCGATGGCGCGACTGTGTCACCCCGACCTGGCCGACGACGATGAAGATCGTCAGCGGCGGGAAGCACTGATGCTCCAGATCAATGCGGCCTGGCAGGCGCAGGACCTCGAAGGCCTGCGGGCGCTGGAACGCGACCGCGGCATGACGCTTGGCTGGCGGTCGCTGCAGTCATGGGCCGAGCGGGTGGTCTGGGCGCGGCGGGAATGTGCGCGGCTCGACGCCCAGATCATCACCCTGACCGAGCGATTGAAGGCGATGCGCGCCAGCGACACCTTCCCACTCTGGTTCAATCCGTCACTCGGCAACTCGGTTATCACCCAGCGCGCCACAACGCTTCGGATCGAGATTGCGAACACGCAACACCGCCTGGACGAGGCCAAGGAGCATTTCCGCCAGGCGCTCCGGTTCTATGCTGCCGCCCAGTAAGTGACGGCAGACCGATCGATCGGGATCTTCTTCTGGTGCATCACCCGACGAGGGTCTGCCAGATCAGAAACAGGTTGAGCCCAACGATCAGCACCGTGATGCCCCAGGCAATGACGCGAGTGACCGGATGATTCACCAGATCGCCCATCAGGCGCCGACTGGATGTGAAGAGCACCAGCGGGATGAGGGCGAAGGGAATTCCGAACGAGAGCACCACCTGGCTCACGACCAGCACCCGTGTACTGTTCAAGCCCATCGCAATCACCACCAGGGCCGGAACCATGGTGACCGCCCTCCGCACCGTGACATGAACCGTGCGCCGCAGGAAGCCCTGCATGATCACCTGGCCCGCCATGGTGCCGACCGCCGATGACGACAGGCCTGCCGCGAGCAGGGCGATGCCGAAAATCGTGCTGGCCGAACCGCCCAGCAGCGGGGTCAGCGTCTGATAGGCGTGCTCGATGATGTCTTCATCGGCCGAGATGCCGATCCCATCCTTCCAGAAGACCGTCGCGGCCATCATCAGCATCGCCGCGTTGACGAGACCGGCGATGGCCATCGCGATCAGAATGTCGATCATCTCCAGGCGAAACAGGCGACGGCGGCGCGCAGGGGTCGAGCGGTCGTTCCGGTTGCGCATCAGGGCCGAATGCAGATAGATGACGTGGGGCATGACGGTGGCACCCAGGATGCCACTGGCGAGCAGGACGCTCTCGGTGCCTTCGAATCGCGGTGGCAGGAATGAGGTGGCTGCCGCATCAAGGTCTGGCCGCCCCAGCACCATCTCAACCAGAAAACAGCCTCCCACCACCAGCAGTAGCACCCCGATCACGGCCTCCAGGGGGCGGGCTCCATGCCGTTCGAGGCCAAGGATGGCGAACGTGGCGACACCTGTGATGATGCCGGCGAGGAACAACGGGATATGGAAGAGCAGATTGAGGCCGATGGCGGCACCGAGGAATTCGGCGAGGTCGGTGGCCATGGCGACGACCTCGGCCACGACCCACTGGGCGCGGGACATCCAGAGAGGATGCTCGTCGCGGATCAGCTCGGGCAGACTCAGGCCGGTCGCCAGTCCGAGCTTGGCCGAAAGGGTCTGGATGACCATCGCCATCAGGTTCGAGGCCACGATCACCCAGAGCAGGAGGTAGCCAAAGTCGGCACCGGCCTGGATATTGGTCGCAAAGTTGCCGGGATCGATGTAGGCCACCGCAGCGATGAATGCGGGTCCGAGATAGGGCCAGAGGCGCTGCCAGGCGCGTCGACCGGAAGCTCGAACCTCTTCAACCTGGCCGGCATGACCCGCCACGAAGGACCCCACCGGCTCGGTCGTCGAAGAACTGCTGGGCGATGGATCCATGGAGGGCGGTCCGTTCGGCAAACTGCCCCCGGCCAACCGTGAACCATAACCACAAGGTCACGGGGTGATTGGCCAAAGCCAGAAAAGATTAGCTTGGGCTATATTGATTCCCAACCGCCCTGGCTGCAATCCCTGCACCGACCGCGTATGGCACTCCTGGCAGTGGTACTCACCGGGGATCACTCCCGAATGATGGCCTCGGCTTCGATCTCAACTTTCCAGCGCTCGTCCAGCAGACCGGCAACAACGATCATGGTGGACGCGGGCATGGCCGTGCCGAACACCTCGCCGTGGGCGCGGCCGACCTCCAGCCAGTCACTGGCAGCCAGCAGGTAGGTGCGAGTACGCACCACATCGTCTGGCCTCGCGTCAGCTTCAGCCAGCGCCGCAGTAATGATCTCGAGACAGCGACGGGCCTGACTGCCAACATCGGGCGGACAGGAACCATCCGGCCAGATCGGCGCGGTACCTGCCACCATCACCCGATTTCCCACCCGGACGGCGCGGCTGAAGCCCACTTCGCGTTCGTATGGTGATCCGCTCGCTACCCGCTGACGTTCCATGTTCTGTCTGCTCCTCAACCGGCGTTCACTCGATCAGGTTGCCGCATTCGTGGCTATTGAGGCACGAAGGTACCCGATTCCGGACCCAATGGTGCCGGTCATCTGCTGAGGATTCAATCGACAATGGAAAGGCAATGGCGGGAGCACCCAGAGGCGGAACCTGGATGACTCCCGCCATCGCCGTGTCCGGCGAATGAAACGCGCGTGTTCGCTGCAGGTCAGGCGACCGGGGAGGCCACAGGCGATGTTTCCGGCTGGATGACGGTGGCCGGCGAACGTTTGTTCACGCTTACTCGGACTCTCGGATCTGCCCCGGTCGATCGATACCACCCGGCCAAAAGTCCGAAGGACGATCAATTCTCAACCGAATCCGTATTTTTACGGATGGCTCCACACCAAGAAGAGACTAATCTATTACCAATGCGCCACCCCCGATCGTCAGCCCACGATCGTCGCGCAGACCTCGAGTCGTTTCGCCTCCACGTGAAACGTCCCTCTCGAGGGAGAAACTGCAAGGAGTCTCCTCCTCCATCCCGTCGTTTGACGTGACGAGACTCCTTGCCACCCTCCCATAAACGATGTCTCTCGCCACCGAAACCGGTGGCTTTTTTGTTGTCCCGGGTTTTCAGCGATCACTGCGCGGGGCGGTCCATTCCACTATGCGAATGGCAAGAGTGGAACGCACGAAAAGGGAGCGGACCAGCGTTTCGCTGGTCCGCTCCCTTGCCTGGCGTGGTCGCCTAGCTGAAGCGCGGAATGATTTCCTCTTCGAGGAGATGCATGCCGTCCTGATCGTAGGCGATCCCGGGGATGTAATTGATCGCGTAGTCGAGTCCGTTATCGACGGCGGCCTGCAATCGCTCGCCGATGGCATCGACCGGGGTAGCGGGGCCGAATTTCGACGCGAAGTAGTCGTAGTCCATGTCGCCGTACTTCGCACGGATTCCTTCGGTGGCCTTCACGGGATCGGCTCCGTTCGGAATCGGCACCCAGGCAAAACTCGACGACTTCGTGATCTCGTCGTAGTTACGGCCCTCGCGATCGCAGTGCCCCTTGAGCACCTCAAGCTTCTGGCCAATGACGACTGGATCACCGCCGCCGACGTTACAGGCATCGCCATACTGGGCGACCAGCTTGAGCGTCACCTTCTCGCCGCCACCGCCGATCCAGAGCGGTACCTTTTGGCCAGGAACGGCGCTCTTCGGCTCATTGATTGGCTTGTCGATGGTGTAGTACTTGCCTTCGAAGACCGGCTCGTCCTCCGTCCACATCTTGTGGATGATCTGGACTGCCTCCCGGAAGCGGGCCATCCGCTCCTTCGTCTCCGGGAACCCATACCCGTAAGCCCGCCATTCGTGTTCGTACCAACCGGCGCCGAATCCCGCATAGAGGCGTCCGTGCGAGGCCACGTCAATGGTGGACATCATCTTGGCGAAGAGGCTTGGCTGGCGATAGCCGTTGCAGTTCACCATCTGTCCTACCTTGACGTTCTTCGTATCGCGGGCCAGGGTGGAACTGATCACCAGCGACTCGAAAACGCTGTTCTGGGTCGGTTCGGGCACGGTGTGGAAGTGGTCATAGACCCAGATCGCGTCCCATGGTCCCTGGTCGGCAATTTTAGCGACATTGGTCATCGCCTCGAACTGCTCGACCGGATCGCTGATGCCGGTAAGGTCCATCCGCCAGCCTTGCGGAACGAAAACACCAAACCTGACTGCCATGTCGAGACCCTCCTGCGTGCTGGCCAACCGGCCTGCGCACCATGTGCCAACCACCTCCGCGCCGGAGATGGCTCCCGTACGGGCCGCAGCTTCCGGGCCAACCTGGCCAGGGCAGCGGTCCGCCATCCGGGCAGGCAATGGTACATCCCTCTCGCCATGCCGGGCGTACAGAA
>JAEZJB010000116.1 GCA_023415845.1 Chloroflexota bacterium
GCTTACCCAGGCGATTCGCGAAGACCTCGCGGCCATAGGTGCGCGCTCGATCGAGGAGTTGATCGGCCGCAGCGACCTGCTCACGCCGAAGCCGGTGTCGGGCCGGGCAGCCATGCTCGATGTCAGCGCCCTGATCGGCACGGCGGGAGCAGCCGACGAGCGGCGGAAGTCACTCGATATCGATCACAATGCCGAGGAAACACTCGACACGATGATCCTCGCGCGCATCGAAGGCGATCTGGCCGAGGGGCGTCCGGTGGAGGTCGAGGAATCGATCCGAACCGAGAATCGCACGGTCGGTGCGCGAATCGCTGGCGCGATGACCGTGTTGCGTGACGCCACGCCAACCCCGCTCGATCGGGTGAGCCTCCGCTTCCGTGGATCGGCTGGCCAGAGCTTTGGGGCGTTCGCCGTGCCGGGGCTGTCGCTTCGGCTGGAGGGTGAGGCCAACGACTACGTCGGCAAGGGTATGAGTGGGGGCGAGATTGCCATCTTCCCCGATCGCACGGCCCAGTTCACCGCTCCGCAAACGATTGCCGGCAACACGATCCTGTACGGAGCGACCGGTGGCACGGTCTTCATCGCCGGCACGGTTGGCGAGCGATTCGCTGTGCGGAACTCTGGAGCGACCGCGGTGGTCGAGGGCGTGGGCGATCACGGGTGTGAATACATGACCGGTGGCAAGGCGGTCATTCTTGGCCCGACCGGGAACAATTTCGGGGCCGGGATGACCAATGGTGTCGCCTACGTGCTCGACGTCGACGAGACCTTCGCCGGCAAGTTCAATCCGGAGTCGGTGACGCTGACTCGCGTCGAAGGCAACGAGGCGATCGAGCTCAAGGCGCTCGTGCAGCGGCATGCTGATGCGACCGGCTCGCGGCATGCCCAGGACCTGCTCAGCGATTGGGACGCTACCCTGGCGCGGTTCTGGAAGGTCACGCCGACGGCAGTGCTGGAACTGCAGCAGTTGCTGGCTGAATCGGCCGAAGGCGCGGCCGACTAGGAATCGGGCTGGTCAACTACGCTTGTGGAAATGTCGAGCGCCTCGGGTTCAGTGCCAGGGGCGTTCGACGTTCATTGGGAGGCTGGACGTGACACCGGACGAACGTGGCGCATTGATCGAGCAGTATCGGCAAGGTCCAGCGCTGCTCAAGGCTGCCTGGGAGCATGTGCCTGTCGAAGCCCGGCAATGGCGGCCGGAGGCAGGAGCATGGTCGGCGCACGAGATCATCCTGCACTGCGCTGATTCCGAGGCGTATGCGGCGATCCGCATCCGGTTACTGGCTGCCGAAACGTCGCCGCTGATTGTCGGCTACGATCAGGAAGCCTGGGCAGAGATCTTCGACTATCACGCGTTGCCGGTGGAACCTGCCTTTGCCGTGATCGAGGCAGTGCGCACCTCGACCGGACTCCTGCTTGATCGGCTCAGCGATCAACAGTGGGCGAAGGTCGGTAAGCACACCGAAAGCGGAACCTACTCGGCGGAGGACTGGTTGCGGACCTATGCCGCCCATCTCCATGACCACGTCGCCCAGATTCACACCAACATCGCCCTCTGGCAGTCTCGCCACTGAACCAAAAGGTCACGAGACGGGTTCAGGCATCCTCGTGAGAAGCCCACGCGTGCAGGCGGCGAAGCAGTGACCGCTTCTTGCTCTGGTGCGCGTCCATCCGCTCCAGGATGCTGTCGAGCGTTTCCACGGCCTCGACGATATGCGGCCCCTTGTTCAGCATGACGCATTCAGCGCGCTCGCCCATCGCCGCGTCGGTGATCTCGGAGCGGGAAGGAACACCGGTCTGGGCCAGTGTTTCCAGGACCTGTGTTGCCCAAATCACCGGCAGATGAGCGGCCTCGGCCAGCCAGAGGATCTCTTCCTGGACCTCCGCAAGCCGTTCGTAGCCGATTTCCACCGCCAGATCGCCCCTGGCAATCATGATGCCGGCCGCGTCTTCGCGCATTGCCTCCAGCACGAGTTCGGGGAGTCGCTCGAAGGCGCGCCGGGTTTCGATCTTGAGGACGATGCCCGGCTCTCTGGAGCCGAATGCTTCGAGGCGACCGTGCAGATCGGCCACGTCGCTCGCCTGCGACACGAATGAAAAGTCGATCATGTCGGCGTTTGCCGCGACGAATGGCAGGTCGGAGATGTCCTTGGCCGTCAGGGCCGGGAGATTCAGGTCAGTATCGGGAAGATTGATCCCCTTTTCGCCCCGCAACCTTGCCGCCCCACCACGCACCTTCGTGATCTCGACCGTGAGCGCGTCGGGCGTCACCTCGCGTATGACACCGCCAAACTTTCCGTCATCGAACCAGATTCGCTCACCGGGCCTGGCGGCATCGAAGACAGCCTCCAGCGTGCAGCCGATCCGGGCCGGCACGCTCTCCCCGTCCTCGCCGGTGCGCGCCGGCATACCCGGCTCGAGCGTGCGCGTAACGATCAGGGTGTCTCCGGTGGCGAGCGGAATCGCTCCAGGTCGGCCCGGGAGTTGCCTGACTTCGGTGACCGATGGTGCGGCCCCAGTCGCCTCGAACACGGTGCCCGTTCCGACATAGCTCGTCTTGCTCGATTCTGCCCACCAGCCGCCTGCTTCCCGGGCAGTGATGGTTAGTTCACGGGCAGCGCCACGGGTGTCCTGAAAGGTGACGAGATCGCCGGGCTCGCGCGCGGCCAGCCACTCCTCATCAACCGGGAACACGAAGCCCGCCTCGGCGGGTGGGATCGCTCCACCAACTCCCAGCCAGATCCGCGCGGGAGTCACGACATTGCCCCAGGCATCACGCGCTGGCCGCCATTTGACCACCTCGGGGCCCGGCATGACCGGGCCTGTTCGCAACTTTGGTCCGGCGAGATCCATGATCACCCTGCAGGCGATGCCAGTATCGTGTTCGGCCTGCCTGAGGTTGGCAATCAGTTGCGCCCACACCGTTTCATCGTCATGGGCACAGTTGATGCGCAGGATGTCCATGCCCGCCCGGACGAGATCGCGCATCAGATCGGCGTTGGTGGCCAGGTCGGTCGCCGCAGTGACCATGATCCGCGCCGAGCGGTGTGGTCTGCCGGGACCAAGCAGGCGTTCGGTATGGCGGGCGAGCAGGATGCGGCCTTCATGAAGGCCAACCGGTTCGTAGGACGTGACCGGGGGAGACCATGGGCGGCCGATCAGCACGTGCAGGATGCCGAGCACCGCACGGAGGCTGGCCTGGACGTGGGCTTCGGAGCGGCCCAGGGAGGAGATGCCAAGGTCGGCAAGGGACGTCTGGATTTGCCGGATGTCATGGTTGCGCAGGGCCAGGTAGTGCACGAGATTGAGGGCGCTACGCTGGAAGTTCGGATGCACGCTGGCAATCTGCCCTGCCGCTTCCTCGGCAGCGAGCGACAGATCGGCGTCAAGCATCGAGAGGTCGTCGATCAGCAACTCGATCGGAGTCAGGGCGGGGCCAGGCACGACCGGAGCCACGGGGGGCATGAGGCGATCCTTTCCATTGCGGCCGGTAGCCAATGCGAACCTATGGCTACTCCTGATGACTTGATGGTAGGGTGAGTGACATATCAGAAACGTCAAAATGCATGCCGTTCTGCCACAGTTCCCGCCCGATCCAGGTTCCTGTTTCGCTGATGGAGTGCCTCATGCCTGGCCGCACCCCACCGTTTCGCCGCGCAACACCCGACGATGCACCTGCGCTCGAAGCGCTCCAGCAACGGTCGGCCGCGCACTGGGGCTACCCTGCCGATCATTTCGACTGGGCCCCAGGTTCGTTGACCATTCCGCCCGCCTATATCCTGGACAACCCGGTCTACATTTTGCAGCGTGACGGCCAGCCGGTTGGATTCTACGGACTTGCCAAGGAAGACGGATTGCTGCTGCTCGACAAGCTGATTGTCGAGGCCGACCAGATGGGCAAGGGATATGGACGGCTGCTGTGGCGCCATGCGATCGAGATCGCCCGGTCACTGGGCTATCAGTCGTTCGACATTGGCGCCGATCCGATGGCCGCACCTTTCTACCGGGCGATGGGAGCGGAGCCGATTGGGAGTCGGCAGACCGCCAACCCGGACTGGACGGTAGAACTGTTTCGCTACGTTCTGCCCGAGTTGGTGATCAGGTCGGCAACGGTGAACGACGCGGAGAACCTGCATGCGCTGACGCAACGGTCGGTGATGTACTGGGGGTATCCAGCGGAGTTCCTGGCGTGGGAGCCGGACTCGATAGCGGTGACGCCTGAGTTCCTGGCCCGCGCCACGTCGGCGGTGCTGGAGATCGGTGGTGTCGTTACTGGCTACTACTCGCTTGTCGCCAAGGCTGACGGCCTCTATCTCGACAAGTTGTTCGTGGATCCAACCTGGATCGGCACCGGGTTGGGCAAGCGCCTCTGGCTCCACGCACTCGATCAGGCGAGACGCCTGGGAGCGACTACGCTGAAGATCGAATCCGATCCCAATGCCGCGCCGTTCTATGCGGCGATGGGCGCGCGGCACACGGGTGAGATCGAGATGGACTGGCCAGGCTGGAACCTTCAGGTATTCGAATTCCCGCTTGGCCAGTCCGACATGACGGTCGGTCGCGAAGCCGCAATGTGACGGTTTGCCTTAGCGCATCCAGGCGAGAACGTCATCGGTGCTGACGACGGTGGCGAACTCGCCGTGCAGGCTCGCCAGCGAGACGGCGTGGATGGTTTCGGCGGGCCAGACCCGGCCATCGGGGCCCGTCCGGTCATGGGTAGCGCAGGCATCACCCACCAGCCAGGTCTCGAACCCCAGATTGCCCGCCATGCGCGTGGTGGTTTCGACACAGTGATTGGTCGTCAACCCGCAAATCACCACGTCGTTGATGCCGTCGGCTCGGAGTCGGTTCTCCAGCTCGGTGCCGATGAACCCGCTGTTGACGGATTTGGGTAGGACCGGTTCGCCAGGCAAGGGGGCAACCACCTCCTGGAAAGCGACGCCTGGGCGGTCGGGGCGCAATGGTGATCCTGGTTCGACCGACTGATGCTGGATATGGAAGACCGGCAGTCCGGCTGCTCGCCACGCGTCGAGCAGGCGAGCAGCGTTGCGTTCGGCATCGGGGTTGTTGCGCGGTCCCCAGTAGGCGTCGTCCAGAAAGGCCTGCTGGATATCGATCAGCACAAGCGCTGGCCGGGCCGGAGGTGTCATCGCACCTTGCCTCGCGCCGCGACCTTCCAGGTGTCGATGATCTTGCCGTCACGGGCGATGAGAAGCTCGTCCATCAGGTTGACGGTGGGGCAGATGTGATTCGGGATAATTTCCACGCGATCGCCGACGTTGAACCCCTCCTCACCTGCCGGGAGGTCGCAAACGCCGTGCTCTTCGCTGAGCTTCGAAATGATCACGTCCGGATGGTTGACGATGTACCCGTGGCCCTTGTGGCTGCGGCTGGGGTCCATCGCGAGGGACTTCGCCCCGGTGTCGACGACGCAACGATCGGCAGCGGCGCGCGAGACTACCGTGGCGACGAACCTGGCGGCACAGTCGTTGGGACCAATCCGGCCATTCCGGAAAACCGAATTGTCATTGAAGACATAGGTTCCGGGGCGCATTTCCGTGATGCCGCCGACCGTTGGGGTGTACATCGCGGCCGGGGTCGAGCCGACCGAGACTGTGGGCAGCGGAATTCCCTTTTCGCGAATCCGCTCGGCTGTCTGGACCATGGCCTGCCCGGCGGCAATCGCCAGCTTTTCGATCTCTTCGGCGTCGGCTGAGTTGACCTGGCCTTCGTGGGTCATGATGCCGGTCAGTTCGAGATTGGGCATACGCGCGATGGCGATCGCCTTCTCGACGGCCTCGTCGCCCACCATGACACCGGAGCGATTCTGGCCGGTGTTGACCTCGAGCATGACCTCGAGGCGGAACTCATCCTCATCGACGAACGCTTTGGAAAGCATCGTGGCGGCTTCGAGCGAGTCGACTGCCACGATGATGCGTGCCTTCTTGAGGAGGGGCTTCAGTCGACGAATCTTGACATCGCCGATCGTGGGGTAGGCCAGCAGGACGTCCTTGATCCCGGCCTCGTTGACCATCACCTCGGCCTCGCCGACTTTGGCGCAGGTGACACCGATGGCCCCGGCCGCGATCTGGAGGCGAGCAATCTGGACGGTCTTGTGCGTCTTGATATGCGGGCGCAGGTTGACGCCGACACTCTTCGCAAACGCGGCCATCGTGGCGATGTTGCGATGGAGGATTTCTTCCGAGACGACGAGCGCGGGCGTGTCGATCTCGGTATCCGGAGAGACGATCAGTTCGGTAGCCTGGGCCGTCATGGCCATGGGTGCATCCTTTCGGCCGCGGAGCGGCGGTGTGTCAACAACTCCCGGGCCATCGGGAATTCAGGCATGGCGCGGGATCGCCAGTATAGGGGCGAATTCTCGCCGGCGAAATGCCTGGGACCGTGCGTGCCATCACGTTCTGCCGAGAAAGACTCCGGGCGGGGGATCAAGCCGAGGCGTCGAACCTAGTACGACGTGCTTGGCAAGGCCGATCGGCCCACCCCGACCATCCACCGGCTGCCGCTGGTGTCGACCCACCGGCCCTGCGTGCGGGAACGGAAGACGGCATCGATGATCTCCTGGACCTTGGCTCCGTCTTCGAATGATGGCGCATGCTCCGGGAGTTCCCTGGTCCGGATCGCTTGCACCCAGTCGCGCAGGAGCAGGATGGTTGGGCGGGTGAGGCTGTGCGAGAAGTCGGGCAGGCGAGCGTTGAGCCGCTCGGGGATCGGGATTTCCCGCAGGCCCATTTCACGCCGCCGAGCGCCGAGCAGGTCAGACTCGCCCTGCAGGATGAGCATGCCTTCCGACCCGGAGATGGTGATTTCCTCGCCAGCGTTGATCGGCGCGGTTGCGGAGAAATGCACCGATCCGATGGCCTCGTTGGCGAAGCGCAGCAGGAACGCGAAGTTGTCGTCGGCATCGACACCGGCCATGCCCGATGAATCGGGGAGGCGACGCTTCTTGACCATCGTTGAGGTGATGCCCGCGACCTCGTGGATGTCGCCCAGCCACCAGCGGAGCGAGTCGATCGCGTGGGATCCCGAGGCACCGAGCATGCCGCCCGCCTTGTCGGCTTCCATCAGCCAGCCAAAAGGACGTTCATTGGGGTCGGCCAGGGTTGAACGGAACACATTCATCGTGACCGAGTGCGGATCACCGATATACCCCTCCTCGATCAGTTCCTTCACGCGGCGGCGAATGGGCATGTAGCGGAATTCGTGGTTGACCATCGTCACCACGCCGGCCTGCTGCCCCAGCTTCACCATATCCCGGGCCTCGGCCACCGAGCGGGCCATCGGCTTCTCGCAGAGAACGTGCTTTCCAGCCTCGATGGCGGCGATCACCATTTGATGGTGCAGGTATGGTGGAGTAGCAATCACCACGGCATGGACCTGGGGATCGTTGATCACGTCCCGCCAGTCGGTAGAGGCGTGAGGCACACCATGGCGCTCGGCGGCAGACCGGGCCCGCTCGCCACGCCGCGAGACGACGGCGACGGTTTCAACGCCGTCGATATGCTTCAGGGCGGGGAGATGAACGCTGGCACCGAATCCGGTTCCGATCACTGCCACATTGAGTGGGGCGGTGCGCGGCTTCAGTCCCGTTCTCCCGGGGGCGGGTGGATGGGATGCAACCATGAAAAGTCAAGCTCCAGTAACATGCACAGCCTGCCGGCTGGCCACGAAGGAGGCGTGTCCTGGATCGAACGGTGTCGCGTCGGGCGGGGAACATTCGGGGTGGGACGGCCTTCGCGACAAGGGCAACGACACGCCACTCTTTCGTGATGCTAACACACCGCACCTTCAGGTTTGTCGATGGGCCAGCCTGGTAAGAGGCAATGGATGACAGGGGAATTGGCATGAAAATCTATACCGCCCGCGGAGACGCCGGTCAGACCGATTTGCTCGGCGAACGCGTGGAAAAGGACGATCCGCGGATCGATCTCATCGGTGACCTGGACGAAACGACTTCCTCAATAGGACTCGCCCGTGCCCTTGCGTCCGTGGAGGGGACGAATGACCGGCTCAAGGCGGTGCAGCGAGATCTCTACCTGATCATGGCCGAATTGGCGTTCACCGACGCCACCCGCCCGGACCGCTATCGGCTTGCGGTGGAAAGGACCGCCTGGCTGGAGGACGAGATCGGACAGATCTCGGCGAACATCACCCTGCCACGGGAGTTCGTGCTCCCCGGTGAAACCGTGGGCAGTGGCGCCCTGGATGTGGCGCGCACGGTGGTCCGCCGGGCCGAGCGCCAGGCCGTCCGGCTTCGTCACGCCGGGGCCATGTCCAACGGTGAAATCATTCGCTACCTCAATCGACTCTCCACCCTCCTGTTCATGCTGGCGCGGGCTGAAGATCTGCAGCAGACGGGCGGTGTGGTGATCGCGAAACAACCTGCTGGCTGACGCTTTCCTGGCGGGCCCAAATTCGTTCCAGATCGCGTACCCTTGTGCCGGACACGGCGCCCCGACGCGCCCCGGCACCCTGCATGCATGCGGGGCCATGCTTGAACCCAGTAAGGAAGGTCTCACACCCCATGCGGATGGCCCATCTCTTTGGTCGTACCCTGCGCGAAGCTCCGGCCGACGTCGAAGTCATATCCCACCAGTTGATGGTGCGGGCCGCCATGATTCGCCCGCTCGGTGCTGGCATCTACAGTCTGCTGCCGCTGGGGTACCGCGTTGTCCGCAAGGTTGAGCAGATCATCCGCGAGGAAATGGATGCGATCGGCGGGCAGGAGATGCTGATGCCATTCGTGCATCCGGCAGATCTCTGGCGGAAGAGCGGACGCTACGATCAGATCGGACCGGAAATGGCTCGGTTCAAGGACCGTGCCGAACGGGACATGGTGCTCGCCATGACCCATGAGGAGGTCGTCGCTGACCTCACCGCCAGCGAAGTCAATTCCTACCGCCAGTTGCCGCAGATCATTTACCACCTGCAATCGAAATTTCGCGATGAGCCGCGCGCCCGAGGTGGCTTGATCCGCGTCCGCGAATTCACGATGAAGGACTCCTACTCACTCGACGTGGATGAGGCGGGTCTCGATCACTCCTACGACCTGCACGCCCGGGCCTACGATCGGATCTTCACCCGGCTCGGACTCGACTTTATCAAGGTTGGGGCCGATGTTGGCATGATGGGTGGATCCCTTTCCGAGGAGTACATGGCGTTTTCGCCAAACGGTGAGGACACCATCCTGATCGATCCGGATGGCGGCTATGCGGCCAACCGCGAAGTGGCCATCTTCCAGCGGCCATCGGTGGAGCCCGAAGACCTGCTGCCGATGGAGCTGATCGCAACACCTGACACCACCACCATCGAGGCACTGGCTGACTTCCTCGACATTCCGGTGAGCCGCACCGCCAAGGCGGTCTTCTTCATGGGCGCGTCGGGCAGGTTCATCTTCGCGGTGATCCGGGGCGATCTCGACATCAACGAGACCAAGCTGCGGCAGGTCACCGGCGAGGGAGAAATCGTGCCGGCGACAGTGGAGCAGATTCGGGCGATTGGCGCCGAGCCAGGCTACGGATCGCCGGTTGGTGTTCACGATGCATACGTGGTGATTGACGAGAGTATTCGCGATTCGCCAAACCTCGTCGCGGGAGCCAACAAGCCAGGCTACCACCTGAAGAACGTCAATTACCCCCGCGACTTCGAGGCCGACGTGGTGGCAGATATCGCTGCGGCGGCGGAAGGATACCTGTCGCCAGTCTCGGGCAAGCCGATGATCACCCGGCGAGCCATCGAAGTTGGCAACATCTTCAAGCTTGGCACGCGGTATTCCGAGAAAATGGGCGTGACCTACCTGGATGAGGATGGCAAGGCTCGGCCGGTGGTAATGGGCTCCTACGGGATCGGGGCCGGCCGCAACGCAGCCACGGTCGCCGAGCAGAACTACGACGATCGCGGCCTGGTCTGGCCAATCTCGATCGCCCCGTTCCACGTCTCGCTGCTCTCGCTCGGGCGCGAAGAGGAGGTGGTTGCTGCCACCGACAAGCTCTACGCCGAACTTCAGGCCAATGGGGTAGAGGTCCTCTATGACGATCGCGCCGACCGGCCCGGCGTGAAGTTTGCTGACGCCGACCTGATCGGCAACCCGATCCGGCTCTCGGTGAGCAAGCGCACGCTGGCTGAAGGGAATGCCGAACTTCGCCTGCGAAGGGAGAGCGAGTCGACGTTCGTGCCGCTGGACGATGTGGTCGGCCAGGTGGAAGCGATCGTTTCCGAGATGTACTCGGCGCTTTCTCCGGATCGCATGTAGCGTCCACATAACACGGCTTCAGCCCACCAGGAGTGTTCGCCTCAAGGCGGATGTTCCTGGTGGGCTTTGTATTCGCGGGCGTTTGAAATTTCCACTGTTCATGTCCGTCTCATGCGACAATGGCCGGCGTTCGATGGGACCCGGTTTCAATTCCAACACAAGGCTGACCTCAGGATGGAGGGGGCATGAGCGCACCAATGGGCGGAGATAGTCCGTCCAGCACACGCGGCCGGTTGTCACGTCGCCAGGCGATGAGCGCGCTGGCCGCGGTCGGTTTTGGCGCAGGGCTGGCCTCGGGCTCTCCACCGTTGGCTGCCGCCGACGGCTGTCCGCAGAGCACGCAACTGAATCCGGATGGCACGACCCCGTTCAACTTCCACCTCGCTGCCAGCGAACCGGTGAACCATGAAGCCGGGTCCTTCCGGATGGTCACGCTGCGTGAGATGCCGCGAATTGATGGCCTGAGTATCCATCTGGTCGATATTGCGCCCGGTGGCATTCGGGAAGTTCACTGGCATCCCAATGCCGCCGAAATCAATTACGTGCTGCAGGGCGAAGGAGTCGTTGGCGTTCTTTCCACGTCGGGAGATCGTGCGCTCAACACCATTCGTCCGGGTACCAGCACGTTCATCGCACGAGGCGATGCGCACTTCATTGAAAACACCGGTGATGAGACGCTGACGCTGTTGATCGGGTTCTCCGATCCGCAGCCGGAGCATCTTTCCGTATCGCAGGCGTTTCCATGGGTGCCAGCCGCAGTGATGGAGCAGGTCCTTGATGTACCACCTGGAACCCTGCCAGCGTTTCCGCCGCGAGGCGATCTGGCCATCGTTCCTCAGGTTGGGTCATCATCGACCGTCGATGGCGGAGCGCCTGCCCCGTTCAGCGCGGCATTGGACGTCCTGCCCACGTCGGAGTTTGCTGGCGGGACCGTGCAGGCTCTGCATCCTGCGGCGGTAGCGACATTGGCCGAGATGACGCTGTTACGGCTGGTGATCGATCCCGGCGCAGTACGTGAACCGCACTGGCATGGGAACGCAGGCGAGTTCAACTTCTGCGTATCGGGTGCGGGCCAGATCGGGATTGTGGCACCGTCGGGTGAATCCTGGACCTTCGTGGTCAACACAGGCGACGTCGCCTTCATTCCGAACAACTGGTTTCACTACATCGCCAATATTGGCGACGAGCCCCTCGAACTCATCGCCTTCTTTGACGATGTCGCGCCCAGCCGAATCGACCTCTCAACGATGACGAACTTCTTCCCGCCCGGCGTGCTCGCCGCCAGCCTCGATGTCACACCGGAGACGTTTGCCGACCTCCCTGACCAGGGCACCGTGGTGATCGCCGCGTCGAGCGATGATGACGTCGTCGCCTCTCCGGCACCGTGATCCCCGGAGCACACTGTCATGCGGTGCAGGATGCGGTTGCCCCGTGTTTCAGCGCCATCCGATCACTATCGACCTGCCAACTCTTGGCCAATTTGGCTCCTGTCGGAGATCCTGGCTCACTTTTGGGGCGTGATACACTGGGATTGAGACCGTGAATTGTTTCACGGATTGTGGCGTGCCCGCGAACCGACCTCCCGGTTGGCGTTTCGGTTCGCCGATCCCGTTCCCACATCCCACCGAAAGACCACGCCTGTGACAATCGCGACCAGCACCGAGATCACCCTGCGTACCGATCTCCGTAATATCGCCATCATCGCTCACGTCGACCACGGCAAGACAACGTTGGTGGACGGCCTCCTGAAGCAGTCCCACATCTTCCGTGATCCTGACGCCGCCGGTGAACTGATCATGGACTCCAATGATCTCGAGCGTGAGCGCGGGATCACCATCCTCGCCAAGAACACCGCCATCGAATACGCCGGCATCAAGATCAATGTCATCGACACGCCGGGCCACGCCGACTTCGGCGGTGAGGTCGAGCGCGTGCTGAACATGGCCGATGGCTGCCTGCTGCTCGTCGATGCGGCCGAAGGACCGATGCCGCAGACCCGGACCGTACTGGCTCGGGCGCTCGAAATTGGCCTCCGCCCGATCGTGGTCATCAACAAGATCGACAAGAAGGCGGCGCGGATCGATGAGGTGATCGAGCTGATCAACGATCTGTTTCTCGATCTCGCCGTCGATACCTCGCAGCTCGAATTCCCAATCATCTACGCCATTGGCCGCGAGGGACGAGCCGGGTTCGCGCCTGACGCCTTGGCTGACGACCTGCGGCCCCTGCTCGAGACCATCCTGGAGGTGGTGCCGGCGCCGGCCGTGGAACTCGATGCGCCGTTCCAGATGCTCGTCACCTCGATCGACTACGACCTTCACCGGGGCCGCATTTCGATTGGGCGAATTCGGCGAGGTCAGGTGAAGAGTGGCGATCTCGTCACCATGCTCACCGATGGCAGTGAGCCGGTGCGGGCGCGTGTCACGTCGCTGCAGACGTTCGAGGGCCTGGCCCGCCGCGAAGTCGAGTCCCAGGCTGCCGGTGACCTGGTCGCGATGACTGGCTTTGCCGACGCGAAAATCGGGTCTACGCTGGCCGATCCCGAGCACCCGGAGGCCCTGCCGTCGGTCGCGATCGAAGAGCCGACCCTGAAGCTCACGTTCGGCGTCTCCACGTCCCCGTTCTCCGGACGTGACGGCCAGTACTCCACCTCTCGCCAACTCGGCGATCGACTTCAACGGGAACTGGAGACCAATCTCTCGTTGCGCGTTGAGCCAACCGACCAGCCGGATGTCTTCTCGGTGGCGGGACGCGGGGAGCTTCACCTTTCGGTCCTGATCGAGACGATGCGGCGTGAGGGATACGAATTCCAGGTTTCACGGCCCGAAGTCGTCACCCGCAAGGACGAGAGCGGCCAGACCCTCGAACCGGTCGAGCACCTGGTGATTGACGTCACTGAAGAATTCGTTGGCCAGGTTACTGAGCTTACGGGTGCCCGCCGGGCGCGCATGCTGGACATGGTCAATGACGGGCGCGGCGGTGTGCGACTCGAGTTTGCGATTCCGACCCGCGGCCTGATCGGCCTCCGCAATGCCATGCTGACCGCTACCAAGGGCAACGTCGTCATGTCGTCACGACTGATCGACTTCGAGCCCTGGATGGGGCCGATCCAGCAGCAGCGAAGTGGCGCGCTCGTCGCGTCCGAAACCGGCACTGCGCTCGCGCACGGAATCGCCAACGCGCAGGAGCGTGGCGTCACCTTTATCGAGCCGGGCACTGAAGTCTATGAGGGCATGATCGTCGGCCAGAACCCACGCCCGACCGACCTGACCGTCAATGTTTGCCGGGCGAAAAAGCTGACCAACATGCGGTCCAGCACGGCAGACATTTCGGTGCGGCTCACGCCGCCCATTCTGCTTTCCCTCGAGCAGTCGCTCGATTTCCTCGCCGATGATGAGTTGCTGGAAGTGACGCCGAAGGCACTGCGGCTGCGCAAGCGATTCCTCTCCCAGGACGAGCGGGCCAAGGCCAAGAAGCGAGCCGACCAGGCTGCCGCCGCCATGGCGTCCTGATCGACGATATCGCCCAGAATAAAAAGTGGGACCGGCAATACACTGCCGGTCCCGCTTTTTATCGTCTCAGGAACTCTTCTTGCGCTTCTTCGGCGCGTCCATCTCTGGCTCGGTGTCCGGTTCTCCAGGTGTTGTGGGCACCGAGGTCGTGGAGAGGGCCGCGAGAATCGTGAGGATGGTGCCGACCCGCTCAGGAACGAGTTCGAATACGCCGCGCGATGCCTGCCAGACCAGACCCGCACTCTGCAGGACGTTCAGGTGATGGTAGGCCGCACCAGTCGTCCCCAGGTCGAGGGTCGTCACGAGGGTGGCGGCAGTGGATGGACCCTCGAGCAGGACCTTGGCGATCGCCAGTCGCTGGGCTTGCCCGATCGCTGCGAGCACCCTTGCAGGGTCCTCGGTGCCTCGATCCAGCAGGTCGACCACGGGCACCTCGTGTTCCCAGCTGATTTCCGCCTCGGGCGCGGACGATGGACGAATCACTCCGCGAGCGGTGACCACGCCAGGGCCGGTGCCATTGAGCAGGTCTGCGGCAGGCATCGCCGTCGATTTTCCTGGGGCGTGACCGTTTGCCGCGGCTGCCGCTGCTTCGAACGACACCTGGTTGCGCAGCGCCCACACCGCTTCGGAGAGCGCACGGATCTCTGCACGCAGTCCGTCGATCTCGTTTTTCGACTTCTTGCCAGCCATGTAGCGCTTTCTCCTCGGATGTTTGATTCTACGGAGGTCTGGAAGATGGTAGCACAGGGGATCACTGCATCAAATGGCCGGAATGCGCCAGTAGCAGCCTGGTGGCCCTCGAGTCAGTCGTGATGAATCCGTCTACACCGATTGCCGACAGAGGAGGTGCCTGCTGGGGCTCATCAATGCGTGTGAAGACGCGGAGGTGATGCTGGTGTGCGGTGCGGACCATCTCCTGGCTGATGACGCCGGCCGGAAGTGAAATGGCGGCCGCCCCGACCCACTGCGCCTCGGCGACGTATGACGGATACTCGTCCGGATACCACCCCTTTGGCCGCAGCAGTGTGACCCGCAGGTCGGGAAGTCTACGAGTGGCCGTAATGACATCTCCCGGCCGTTCGAGCCAGAGCCATGTCCTTGACGCCGCCTTCGCCTCGTGGAGTCGTCGGAGCACCGGGCCCAATGCCCCGCGATCCTTGAGGTGCAGAGCCAGTTGTGCTCCAGAAAGTTGCACTTCGAGCGCCTCTTCGAGCGTCTGGATGGGGTGGTCAGCGTCGAGCAGCAGCCGCAGGCGGCGCAGTCCAAAGTTGGGCCACAATCGCACCCATCCCCGGCCCGTTGTGGTATGCCGCAGCATGGCATCATGAACCAGCACCGGCTTGCGGTCCAGACTGAGCCTGACGTCGAGTTCGACGAGGTCGGCCCCGGCGTCGATGGCACTCGAGACCGATGCCACCGAGTTGGGAATCGCTCCGGGGGTCAGCGCGCGATGGGCAATGATGAGTGGCGACCCGAACATGGATGCCTCACGCTCCAGAGAACGCAAATTCACCATAGAATGTGCCTCGACTTGCGGAGTATCCAGCGGAAACGAGTATCCCGGTGATCTATCTGGCGGCACTCATCGTGATTGTGACGCTGGTGGCCATGGCGTCTGGTCGTGTGCCCCCCATGTTGGCCCTTGCGACCGGTATCGTCGTGGCCGGCCTGACTGAGGTCGTGCCTGTGTCCGTGCTGACCTCGGGTTTGTCGAATGGCGGCGTGATCACCATTGGTGCCATGCTGGTGATCGCCAAGGGCGTGGTCAAGACCGGAATCGTATCGCGAACCACCTGGCTGTTACTGGCGACAGTCACCACCGCACAGCAGGCGCTGCGGCGACTCATCCTGCCGATCGGCGTGATGTCGGCCCTGATCAATACCACGCCGATCGTGGCGATGCTCATTCCCGCCACCCGTGAAGTGGAACAAACGCGGGGTGTTCCCGCTCGCGAAGTGTTGCTGCCAATCGCCCATGTCACCACCCTCGCTGGCTCGATGACATTGATCGGCACCAGTTCGAATCTCCTGATCGCCGGGATCGCCAGCGAATATGGCGTCCACATGAGCATGTTCTCGTTCCTGCCCGTGGCCCTGCCGGTTGCGATTGCCGGCGCGATCGTGATCTACCTGACCGCGCCCACGCTTCACGCCGAAGCCGATGCAGAGCAGGAGGTAACGTTCCGGTGGCGAATCGAAATCCCTGTTGGCTCGCACGCGATCGTACGTGGTCGGACCGCCGCGGCGCTCGGTATCGCCCAGGCGCGTGAGTTCATGCTGGCGGAGATCGATCGCGGCGAGGAAAGGCTCTCACCCGATGCGAGAATCGAATCGGGGGACACGCTGGTCTTCAAGGGCACCGAGGACGGACTGGCCACGCTGTGGGGCAATCCTGCCTTTGGGTTGCGTCCGCGCAAGTTGTTTTCGGTCGCAATCGGGTCGACCAGCGGTGGCACACTGCACGAACTTGAGCGATCAGGTGGCATCCGGGTAATCGCCGCGCGCACGGAGCTGCCGCTATCCCAGACCGCGCTGGTGCCCGGAGACACTTGTTTTGTCACCGGCGACAGCGAGCATGTGTTCGAGGATGTCGGCACCATTGCCCTCTGGCAGGAGATGGTGGGTCGCTCGCCGAATCCCGCCAAGACCTGGGTAGCAGTCGCGATTCTCGTTGGGGTGATCGTGTCGGCGACGTTTGGCCTGGCCCCGGTCGAGCTGGCGGCGATGGGTGGCGCGATCCTGATGGTGTTGACCGGCATCCTGACTCCCCGCTCGGCCGTGCGTGCCCTCGACTGGAATGTGCTCTTCATCATGGCCGGATCGGTCGGGTTGGGCGGCATCGTCGTCGAGAGCGGAATCGCAGGCAGAATCGCGGACAGCGTCCGCTGGCTGGCGGGCGGAGAGGCCTTCCTGATCGTGATCGTACTGGTGGTGTGTACGGCAGTGCTGACGAACCTCGTGACCAATGCCGCCGCGGCGTCCATCCTCACTCCTGTTGGGCTCGGCCTGGCCACCGACGCGAATCTCAACCCGGTGATCGTGCTGGCGGTGATTGGTACCTGCATCTCCCTGACGTTCATCAATCCGTTCAGTCACCAGTCGAACCTGATGGTGATGCAGCCCGGCGGGTACACGACCGCGACCTTCATCCGCTTTGGGATTCCCCTTGCCATCATCGCCATGATCACGGCCGTGCTCGCCGCCGAATTTTTCCTGCAGTAAACGCACGGAGAGCGGCATGGCATTCCGTGGCTATCGCAAGACGTCATGGACACGCTGGCTAGAATAAAGCCGTCAAACGTTGGCAACGGCCGAACGGCACTGCCCGAAATCGTGCGAAGGGAGCACATCCATGGCGAAGGCGGACAAGTCGCTCAAGAAGTTGATCGATGGGCTGAACGAGGACCTGGCTGGCGAATACAACGCCATCATCAGTTACATCCAGTACAGCGCGAAGGTCACCGGCCCCTATCGGCCGCAGCTCGTCCAGTTCCTCCAGGCGGAAATTCCTGACGAACAGCGCCACGCCCAGTACCTGGCCGACAAGATTGCTTCGCTGGGTGGCACGCCGGTGGTAGCCCCGCGTCCGGTGCCGACCTCCGATGACACCCGCGAGATGCTTGAGTTCATCTACCAGGCCGAGGCCGACACGGTGGAGAACTATCGCAAGCGGATCGACGATGCCGAGGCCGCCGGCGAGGTTGGCCTCAAGGTTCAGCTCGAAGAGATGCTGAACGACGAGACCACGCATCGCGACGAGGTGCGGAAGATTCTCGACGGCTGGACGTAGCATCTGGGAAACACGGAACCACAAAAAGGGACCTCCCAGGCATGCCTGGGAGGTCCCTTTTTTCTTGCCGACGCCGGTGATGGCCGTCAGCAACTAGCTGGCGGGTGTTGCCTGCGCTGCCGGCGTTGCGCCCGTGCCTTCAGCCAGGGCGGCCAGAACTCGCTCCGGCGTGAACGGTGCCTGGAAGACCCGGGCGCCGCAGGCATCGTAAATGGCGTTGGCGACTGCACCGATCACCGGGGCGACGCCGGGCTCGCCGATGCCGCTCATGGGCTGGGTCGGGTCACTGATGATGGTGACCGTCACGTCAGGCGGGGTGTCACGCATCACGAGCGGGGCATACTGCGCGAACGTTCCGTTCGTGAGCTTTCCACCCTCGAAGGTGATTTCCTCGCGCAGGGCGGCACTCAGCGACATCATCGCCCCACCACCGATCTGGTGCCGGATGCCTTCCGGGTTGACCGCCAGTCCGGGATCGACCGCAATGTCGAGCCGCAGCACCTTGACCTCGCCCGTCTCCTGGTTGACCTCCACCTTCGCTACTTCGGCGATGTAGGTGTTGGCATCGAAGCCGAGCGCCAGGCCATAGCCCTGGCCCGTCGAACCAACGCCCGGGGTCCAGCCCGAGGCATCGACGGCGGCGTGCATCACCGCTGCCAGGCGCGGATTCTGAGCGAGGAGCCCGTCGCGGAAGGTGACCGGATCGACGCCTGCCTGCTCGGCAAGGATGTCGATCGTCGCTTCGCGGGCGTACGTGTTCGACGTGGCGCCGTTGACTCGCCAGAAGTAGGGCGGGAGCGGGGAGACTCCGTTGAAGAGCGTCGTCCTGCTGGCTACCACGTCGTAGAGTTCACGGACGTTGGCGCTCCAGTCCGATGCCGAACTGGTCGGTTCCGCCGCCTTCTCGGGATAGTATCCGGCCGTGTACGCATCGTAGATCCAGCCGACGATCTTGCCGTTTTCATCGAGGCCCGAGGTGACTTCGATCCGCATCGCCGGTCGGAACTGCCCGAACTGCATCTCTTCGATCCGGTCCCAGATCAGCTTGACCGGCTTGCCGACGGCATTGGAGATCCAGGCAGCTTCGATTTCGGCCTGCGGAATCACCTTCGAGCCGAACGCGCCACCCGGGTGCATGCCATGGACGACGACTTCGGATTCGTCGCGGCCAAGGGCTGCCGCCACGTTGGCCCGCGCATCGAAGGGGCCCTGGGTCGAGACCCACACTTCGACCTGGTCAGGCCGGACATCGACCAGCGCCGACTTCGGCTCGATCGGTGTGTGGCTAAGGTAGGGCAGCTTGTAGGTCCAGGTTTGGCCCACGCCAGCGGTTTCGAGCGCGGTGTCCGGATCCGCCTGGTAATCCTCTTCGTCCAGCGAAACGCCGGCGTCGGCGGTCTCCTTCAGCCGGTCGTGGATATTCTCCGAGGTGGTGTCGGATGCAAGTTCCTGCCATTCGGCCGCCACGACCTTGATCGCCGCTTCGACCTGGTCCTTGCGCTCGCCCACGATGGCGGCGAAGTTCTTTTCGGGAATATGCACCGAGTCCACGATGCCCGGCATCGCCAGGGCTTCGGTGAAATCGACACTCAGCAACAGCGCATCCAGGGAAGGCGGTCGCAGGATCTTGCCGTAGACCATGCCTTCGACTTCGGTGTCAACGCCATAGACCTGCTTGCCCGTGACCTTCGCCGGGACGTCCACGCGTGGGATCGGCTGGCCGACCACCGTGTATGTCGCTGGGTCTTTCAGGGTCACGGCCGGATCGATTTCGCGTCCCGAGGTCTTGCCAAAGGCCAGCTCGGCAAACGTCACCGAACCACTCGGGCCGGTGATGGTGCCATTTTCACTCTTCAGATCGGCAACGTCGTCACCGAGCTGCTCGGCGGCGAGGTCGAGCAGCCAGGCATTCATGGTCGCCGCCGCGCCACGAATGGTCGGGCCATTCATCCGCATGCTGAGCGAGCCAAAGGTGCCGAAGGTTGGTGCCGACTCGGCGGTGTCGCCAAGCTTCACCACCACGCTCTCGAACGGAAGCGAGAGTTCTTCGGCCACGAGCTGGGCGAATGAGGTCTTGATCCCCTGGCCAAACTCGATCTTGCCGGACACCAGTGTTACCGTGCCGTCCTCACCCACACTCAGGAACGAGTCGACCTCGGTCGAGTCCGGGTTGAACGGGATCGAGTAGGTGATCCCACGCGCGTTGTAGGTTCCCTGCTCGGGCATGGCGGCTGCGGCCGGCGAGGCTTCCTGGGCCAGCGAAGCCTGGTTCCAGAAGACGAAAAGACCAGCACCCGCGCCAGCGGACTGCACGAGGCTGCGGCGCGAAAGCGAGCGGGACATCATCCTGGTTGTCATCATGATCCCCCTATTCGCCTGCCGCGGCGTGAATGGCGGCCCGGATGCTGGCGTATGTGGCGCAGCGACAAATGTTGTTGCTCATCGCCTCGTCGATATCCTCATCGGTCGGGTTTGGGTTGTCCTTGAGCAGCGCAACGGCTGTCAGGATCTGGCCCGACTGGCAATAGCCGCACTGGGGCACCTGCTCGTCGATCCAGGCCTGCTGAACCGGGTGCAGGTCATCTTCGGAACCAATGCCTTCGATGGTGGTGACGTCCTTGCCAACCACGGCGGAGAGTGGGGTGATGCAGGCTCGTCCCGGCTGACCGTCGATCAGCACCGTGCAGGCACCGCATTCGGCCATCCCGCAACCGTACTTGGTACCTTTCAGCTTCAGGTCATCACGCAACACCCAGAGGAGGGTGGCTGAGTCATCGACCGGAACCGTCTGGTCCTGGCCGTTGATGCGTATGGTCGTTTCCGCCATGGGATTTCTCCTGATTAGAACCTCTCACCGCAGCGCAGCCGCCAGCGTGGCCTCGGATTGAACTTCGATGCCTCTAGGTCAAACGGCGCCGCATAGACGGGGAGGATACGTCAGTCACGAATCTTTCGTACGTGCGAATCAGTCTCCGATTGGGCACGCATACGGCAACCGACGCGAATTGGGAATATGTTCATGAAGACAACTGGTAGTCAGTGGTTGACTTGATCTGACTGGTTAGCTTGCTGCGACACACGCTTGCTGAACTGGTCGGACCGGCGACGCATCCGGTTCCAGGCACCGGTGAATCCCATCGCCTTGCGCATCTCCCGGATCGTCGTCCGGGTTTCCGCCCGCACCAGCTCGGTGCCTTCCACAATCAGGGACTCTACGAAGCCCGGCTCGGAATACCGTGCCCGCCGCTGGCGCATCGGCTCAAGCTCCGCATTGAGCACGTCGGCGAGATAATCCTTCACCTCGACATCGCCAACCCGGCCTTCGCGATAGCGAGCCTTGAATTCGTTGACGTGTTCCCGATCGGCGGCAAAAGCGTCCAGCCATTCAAAGACCGGATTGCCTTCCACGGTGCCCGGAGTGTCTGCGCTGACCCGTGCTGGGTCGGTGTACATCCGCATCACTGCCTTGCGCACGGTTACCGCGTCATCACCGAGCGCGATCGCGTTGCCGAGGCTCTTGCTCATCTTGGCCTTCCCGTCGGTGCCGACCAGCGTCGGGACATCCCCTGCGATGATGTCGGGGACCGGGAAGACTTCGCCGTAGGTGCGATTGAAGCGGCGGGCCAATTCCCTCGTCACTTCGACAAAACCATAGTTGTCCTTGCCCACCGGCACGGCCTGGGCCCGAACCGCAAGGATATCCGCCGACTGGAGCACCGGATATTCGAGCAGTGCCAGCGACATCTCGGTGTCGGCGGCTCGGGCCATGTCCTTGAGCGCAGGCAGACGTTCCAGTCTCGAGACCGTGACGAGGCTTTGCAACAGGCCCGCCAGTTCGTGAATCTCCGGAATCGCTGATTGCAGATAGAACGTGGCGCGATCGGGATCGATGCCGGCACTCAGGGCATCGAGCACCAGCATTCGCGCCCGCTGATCGATCCGGGCAATGTCCTCCGGGGAGTTCCGGGTGGTCAGCATGTGAAGGTCGGCAATGATGAAGTACGCGTCGTGGGTCTCCTGCAGGGCAACCCGATTTCGCAGGGACCCGACGAGGTGACCGAGGTGCAGGGGACCAGTGGGGCGGTCTCCCGTCAGCATTCGTGGTCTGATCTGGTGCGGCATGGAAGCGTCCCTCTTTGTGGAGCGTGGTGTTCTGGCAAACGGACTCGCGACCGGTGTGTGCGCCCGGCGTGTCCTCGATGCAGATGGATTGGGGCAGGAAACGTCCGGGGCCAGAGGGCTCAATCGCGCGAAAATCGCGAGAGCAGGCCGATGTCAGGAGGCGCGGAGACCGCGCCAGTCGAGCCAGCGGTTGATGATTGGGAGGTCATGGTCGAAGGCGAGTTCCGGCAGGTCGCTGGGAGAGAACCAGCCAAGCTCGGTCAGGTCGTCTCCGGGAGCTGGTTGCTGGTCGGGCGCGGTCGCCGTGTACACCGCCAGCACCACCGGGTTGCCGGGCTCGGAGAACACGCCAAGCAGGGGACCCATCGTAACCGTGAGTCCGGTTTCCTCTCGTGCTTCTCGTTGAGCGGCGTTCTCGACCACTTCACCACGTTCCACATAGCCAGCGGGGAAACTCCACTTGCCGGGCGAGGACACCCAGCTCGCTCGCTTCCCCAGCAGCATACACCCGTTTCGCTCGATGATGACCGCCACGGCCAGCTTGGGATCCAGCCAGGTCACCGCGCCGCACGCCACACACACTGGGCGCGTCCTGCCCTGCACCTCTCGCTCTTCGGTTGGGTTCCCGCATCGTTGGCAAAACACGTGGTTACGCGCCCTCTGCAGATTGGCTTTGGGACCGATCTGCCCCGTCCTGTCCGCCTGATTCGAAATTGAGGAGGAGCTTCCTGAGCAGTGCTGCCAGTTGATCCTGTTCATCTGGTGAGAGCGCTGAAAGCAGGGCTCGCTCGTTCTCCATGTGACGCTGGGCCAGGCTATCCACCAGGTCGAGGCCAGCCGGCGTCAACGCCACCTGCACGCCCCGGCGGTCGTCAGGGTCGGCGGAGCGTGAAACGAGGCCGCGTTGTTCGAGATTGTCGAGCTGACGGGTCATGGCGCCGGAGCTGCGCATCACTGCGCGGTAGAGGTCGGTGGGCGAGAGGCGATACGGAGCACCAGCTCGCCGAAGCGTGGCCAGGATGTCCCAGGTGACCCGCGTCAGTCCTGCAGCGCTGAAGAAGTGGTCCATGGCCTCATCCAGAAACCGCGCGCTGCGTCCAATTCGCGCCACCACCGCAACCGGGGTCGTGTCGACGTCTGGCCGCACGTTCGCCCACTCGCTGCGCAGGATGTCCACGCGATCCGCTTGCGTCATGGTGATATCTTGAATGTAAGTATCTGCAACGGAAGATACATGGAGGTACCCCATGGTCGTCGAATACATCCGTTACACCATACCAGTCGACCGCGTCTCTGCGTTCGAGCAGGACTACGCCGCCGCTCGGTCGGCACTCGATGCGTCACGCCACTGCCTCGGTTACGAACTGGCGCGCGGTGTCGAGGAGCCCACCAACTTCATCCTTCGCATCGAATGGGATTCGATCGATGGACACGAGCAGGGGTTCCGGCGGAGTCCGGAGTTCCGCCAGTTCTTTCAGCATGTACGGCCCTACGTGAGTGAAATTGCCGAGATGCGGCATTATGCTCCCGTCTTCAGTGGCTGACTGGCGATCGGCGATGTTCGGTACGCCATCCCGCGGTCGAAAGCGGGGCCGATGATCGAGGCGCCGTGGCATGCTTGCCGGAGCACTGATCTCGTTCCAGTTCATCCGGGAGGCTCGTATCCAGACCGTGACACATTCGAACCCGATTGCAACGTACCAGGAGCGCCGTTCCCGGTTCGAGGGCGAGCGCCTCGCCATTCAGAAGCGGTGGAACTTCATCGCAAATGTTCGCTTGGCTGGCTTCGTCCTGGTCGCCCTCATGGTCTGGTGGGCTCTCCGCGATCCTGCCCCCTGGAAGTGGGGAGCAGTGGCCGCCCTGGCCATCGTGGTCATCGCGCTTGTCGTGCATCACGGCCGCCTGCGTCGTCAGCGAGATCGGCTGGCCGGGTTGGTCGCCGCGAACGACCTCGCAGTTGCTCGCTACGATCT